>JBDHTH010000124.1:0-7410 GCA_039808545.1 Phreatobacteraceae bacterium
ACGCTGTGTTTTGATCGAACCGATCAAAACACAGGACAGTGATCGATTTCAAAGAGTTAGAGTCTGCTTTGACCCTTCAAACGATTCCGTTTGAAGGGAGCAGGCTCTAGCCTCGGCCCGCCGGTTTCGTCTATGTCCCGGTCATGGCCCTTTCCCGTCGTCGCCTTCTCGCGGCCCTTGCGGCCGTTCCGCTGATCGGCAGCGTCGCGGCGCTGCTGACCCGCGGCAATTTCTACTATTCCGGGCCGATCAGCGATCACTTCGACGGGCGGGAGTTCTTCAATCCCGGCAACCCGCAGCTCCATACGCAGGCAAGCGTGCTGCGCTGGTACTGGACGCGCCGGCCCGAGCTCTGGCCGGCCTTCGCCGATGCCGGCCGCCGCGACAAGCCGCCCGCCACGGTCGGGGCGGACGAGATCCGCATCGCCTATATCGGCCATGCGAGCGTGCTGATCCAGACGGCGGGGCTGAACATCCTCTGCGATCCGGTCTGGGCGAGCCGCGTCTCGCCCTTCGATTTCGCCGGGCCGCGCCGCCGCAATCCGCCCGGCATCGATTTCGCGGACCTGCCGAAGATCGACCTCGTGCTGGTCAGCCACAACCACTACGACCATCTCGACGCGCGCTTCCTCGCCGAGCTCTGGGTCCGCGATCGGCCGCGCATCCTCACCCCGCTCGGCAACGACACGATCATCCGCAACGCGACGACGGCACGGCTCGACGCAGCCCGCAACGCGCATCTTCCGGCTCGCGCCGAGGCGCATGACTGGGGCGCGCGCATCGCGGTCGCGGAGGATGTCGCGGTGCATTTCGAGCCGACCCATCACTGGTCGGCGCGCGGCGTCCTCGACCGCCGCCACGCGCTCTGGGCCTCCTTCGTCATCGAGGGGCCGGCCGGCAAGGTCCTGTTCGTCGGCGATTCCGGCTATGGCGGCGGCGACAATTTCCGCGCCATCCGCGAGAAGCACGGGGTACTGCGGCTGGCCCTGCTGCCGATCGGCTCCTACGAGCCGCGCTGGTTCATGCGCTACCAGCACATGAACCCGGAGGAATCGGTGCGGGCCTTCAAGGATCTCGGCGCCGAGCGGGCGATCGCCACCCATCACGGCACCTTCCAGCTCACCGACGAGGCGATCGATGCGCCGCGCCGGGCGCTCGCCGAGGCGCTGCGGCAGGGCGGCATCGCGCCGGAGCGCTTCTCGGTGCTCGATCCGGGCGAGAACGCCGTGATCGCGCGGGGCGCCCCGCCGGACTATTTCTCGAAGACGTAGATCTGCGTGATCAGCTTCTCGGGCGGCGTCTTGCGCGGATCGGTCGGGTATTCCTCCAGGAAGGAATCCTGCGCGTCGAAGCGCTTCTCGTCGAGATAGCCGGTGATCCGGTCATAGGTGTCGGACACGCCCGCATAGGGGCCGACATGCGTGAATTTCAGCGCCCTTCCGCCCGGCGTCATCCCGGATTTCACGGGCGAATCGGCCGGAAACGTCCCGGCCGGGGGCGGCGCGGCCGGCACCAGCGCGGCGCGGAACTCGAAGCTCTGGTCGTCGGCGCTGACGAAGATCGCCATCGGCAGGCTGGCGGGCTTCACATTCGCCTTCTCGAGCGCCGCGTAGAGCGTGTCGAGCGCCTTGGAGATGACGTCGATCGCCTCCTCCCAGGTGCCGCGCGCATCGACATAGAGGATCGGGCGCGGCAGGGCCGTCATCTCCTGGCCGAAGACCGGCTCCAGGTCCTGCGGCCGGGCGACGCCGGTCTCGTTGAAATCGGCCTGCGGCAGCGCCTGCTGCGAGGCCGGCGGAAACTGGCGGGTCGGCGCCGGAGCCGGCGCTGCGGGCGCATTCTGGGCGGGCGTCTCGGTCGTCGGCGGGGTCTCGGCGGCGGGCGGCGTCTGGGCGAAGGCGGGCGGCAGCGCCAGCATCATGCCGGCAAACGCCAGCGCCCGCGTCAACATCCTCGATCGAGCAAACATCCGCGCCATCCCCGCCGCCGGCCGCAATCCTGCCTGCGCCGCGATCATAGCAGCTTGCCGGCACAATGATGCATCGCAACGCGGGCCGACGCGCGACATTGGCAAGGCGTGGCATTTTCGCCATATAGAGCGGCTACGAAGCCGCAAACCCGCGCCAACCGACCGCTTGAGCCCATGACCGCGCTGATCGATAGGCCGTTTCTGAAGATGAACGGGGCCGGCAACGAGATCGTCGTGCTCGATCTGCGCGACAGCCCGCATGTCGTCAGCGCCGCCGAGGCGCGGGCCATCGGCGCGCGCACTGATGCGCATTTCGACCAGCTCATGGTGCTGCACGCTCCGCGCAGCGCCGGGACCGACGCCTTCCTGCGGATCTACAACATCGACGGCTCGCTGGCCGGCGCCTGCGGCAACGGCACGCGCTGCGTCGCCTGGTCGCTCCTGAAGGAGGGCGCCCGGCAGGACCTCGTGCTCGAGACTTCGGCGAGCCTGCTGCCGGTGCATCGCGACGCCGACACGGTGTTCACGGTCGACATGGGCGTGCCGCGCTTCGCCTGGAACGAGATCCCGCTCGCCGAGCCGTTCCACGACACGCGCAAGATCGAGCTGCAGATCGGGCCGATCGACGCGCCGGTGCTGCATTCGCCCTCGGCCGTCAACATGGGCAACCCGCATGCGATCTTCTGGGTCGAGGATGCGGCGGCGATCGATCTCGCCCGCATCGGACCGATGCTCGAGCATCATCCGATCTTCCCGGAGCGGGCCAACATCTCGGTCGCCGAGATGCGCGGACGCGACCATATGATCCTGCGCGTCTGGGAGCGCGGCGCCGGCCTGACACGGGCCTGCGGCTCGGCCGCCTGCGCGGCGGCGGTCGCGGCGATACGCACCGGCCGCGCCGACCGCAGCCTGCGCGTCAGCCTGCCGGGCGGCGACCTCGCGATCACCTGGCGGGAGGACGGGCATGTGCTGATGACCGGCCCGGTCGAATTCGAGCATGCGGGCCGGCTCGCCGCCGCCGATTTCGCCGAGCGCGCGGCCTGACCGCCATGGAGCATGAGAAGCTTCCCGAGGATACGGCCGAGGCGCGGCTCGCCGGGCCGCAGGGGCTCGACGTCGTCACCTTCGGCTGCCGGCTGAACGCCTACGAATCGGAGGCGATCCGCGACGCCGCGACCGCCGCCGGGCTCGCCGACACGGTCGTCGTCAACACCTGCGCGGTGACGGCGGAGGCGACGCGCCAGGCCCGCCAGGCGATCCGGCGCCTGCGCCGCGAGCGGCCAGGCGCGCGCATCATCGTCACGGGCTGCGCCGCCCAGGTCGAGCCCGAGACCTTCGCCGGGATGGGCGAGGTCGATCTCGTGATCGGCAATGCCCACAAGACCAAGCCCGGCACCTGGGCGGATGCCCGCAATACCCTGCTCGGCGGCCCGGATTTCGGCCTCGCGCAAGAGGAGAAGATCGTCGTCGACGACATCATGAGCGTGCGCGAGACCGCGCTGCATCTGATCGGCGGCATGGAAGGCCGGGCGCGCGCCTATGTGCAGGTGCAGAACGGCTGCGACCACCGCTGCACCTTCTGCATCATCCCCTACGGGCGCGGCAATTCGCGCTCGGTGCCGATGGGCGAGGTGGTGAGCCAGATCGCCCGCCTGGTCGAGGCCGGCCACAAGGAGGTGGTGATCACCGGCGTCGACATCACCTCCTACGGCGCCGACCTGCCGGGCGCCCCGAAGCTCGGCACCTTGCTCGCCGCGATCCTGAAGCATGTGCCGGAGCTGCCGCGCCTCAGGCTCTCCTCGATCGATTCGGTGGAGGCCGACCCGGTGCTGCTCGATCTGCTTGCGAACGAAGAACGGCTGATGCCGCATCTGCATCTTTCGCTCCAGGCCGGCGACGACCTGATCCTGAAGCGGATGAAGCGCCGGCATCTCAGGGCCGACGCCATCGCGTTCTGCCGCACCGTGCGGGCATTGCGGCCCGACACGGTGTTCGGCGCCGACATCATCGCGGGCTTCCCGACCGAGACCGAGGCGATGTTCCGCCGCTCGCTCGACCTCGTCGAGGAATGCGGCCTGACGCATCTGCACGTTTTTCCGTTCTCGCCGCGCAAGGGCACGCCGGCGGCCCGCATGCCGCAGGTCGCGCGGCCCGAGGTGAAGGCGCGCGCCGCACGTTTGCGCGAGGCCGGCGAGAAAGCCTTGACACGCCATCTTGATGGCGAAATCGGCCGCGACCATGTCGTCCTTGCCGAGACTGGAACGCAGGCGCGCACCGCTGGTTTCACCTTGGTTCGATTGCCCATGCGCGCTGAACCCGGCACACTCCTGCCGGTGACCATCGCCAGCCATGACGGACGGTACCTCCATGCAGCGTAGACTTTTCCTCTCGCTCGGCCTTCTCGCCGCCCTCGGCCTAGACGCGGCGCGGCGGCCCGCCTACGCGCAGAACCGGCGCCCGCAGCCGCAGCAGGACGACCAGGAC
The DNA here is from genome assembly GCA_039808545.1 of Phreatobacteraceae bacterium. Classification (GTDB taxonomy): domain Bacteria; phylum Pseudomonadota; class Alphaproteobacteria; order Rhizobiales; family JBDHTH01; genus JBDHTH01. The sequence goes on from JBDHTH010000124.1 coordinate 4,454, forward strand.
CTCGATCAGCCGCAGGACGATCAGCTCGATCAGGATCAGCCGCAGCAGGACCAGCCTCGGAACCAGCCGCAGGATCAGCCGCGCGACACCCCGCGCAACGGCGGCCCGCAGAACCAGAGCAACAACAGCAACGGCCCCCGCCGTCCGGCCCCGTCCGACGACACCGACCAGCCCGCCCCGCCGCAGCGCAATCCGCGCCGGCAGCAGCCGGCCGAGGAGGAGGAGACGCCGCGTCGAGGCCCGCGTCAGCAGCAGCCGGCCGAGGAGGACACGCCCCGCCGGAGCCCGCGTCGGCAACCCGCCGAGGCACCGCCGGGCAATACCGGCACCGGCGGCCGATCGCGCTGAGGCGCCCGCCGCATGACGGGAGCGCTTGCCGAGGGATGGTGGCGCCGCAGTTGCGTCATGGCCGCGGCTCTCTGCCTGCTTGTCCTCGGCGGGCCGGAGGCTGACGCGCAGTCGCGCCGCGCGCCGGAGCCGGCCGCCAGCGAGCCGCAATCGCAAAGCAACCGCAGCCCGGTGCCGGAGACGCGGCGCCGGCGCCCGCCCCCGGCCGAGACCGAGGACGTGCCGGCCGACGCCAATCCGAGCGGCCGCTCCGAGATCATCCCGATCGGCGGCACGCGCGGCACGCCGGGGCCGCAAAGCGAGGCCGATCCGGAGGACGATTTCCGCCAGTCCTGGTTCCTGCCCTCGCCGGTCGACGGCTTCCTGATGCGGGCCGTGACGATGCGGCCGAAGGGCGATGGCCCGTTCCCGCTCGTCGTCATCAATCACGGCACCAACGAAAGCCTCGCCGACCGGGTGAAATTCTCGTTCCCGCGCTTCTCGGTCCTGTCGGAGTATTTCCTGAAGAAGGGCTATGCGGTGCTGCTCGTGCAGCGCCTCGGCCACGGCGTGACGGGCGGGCCCTATTACGAAGGGCAGAACGGCTGCGAGGACGCCGACTACAAGGGTTCCGGCATCCGCACCGCCGAGATGATCCAGAAGGCGATCGACTACATCGGCCAGCAGAGCTTCGTGCGCAAGGGCAAGGTGCTGGTGGTCGGGGAATCGGCCGGCGGCTGGGGCGCGATCGCGCTGGCGAGCCTCAACCCGGCGAGCGTCGCGGCGGTGATCAATTTCTCGGGCGGCCGGGGCGGCCATGTCGGCGGCAAGAAATACAACAACTGCGCGCCGGACCGGCTGGTCGAGGCGGCCGGCGAATACGGCAAGACCGCCAGGATCCCGAGCCTCTGGCTCTATGCCCGCAACGACACCTTCTTCTCGGCCGAGTTGTCGCGCCGCATGTCGGACGCCTACCGCAAGGCCGGCGGGCTGATCGAGTACAAGCTGTTCCCGCCCTTCCAGGACGAAGGCCACAACATCGTGGTCGAGCGCGAGGCGCGCCGGCTCTGGGCGCCGGCGATCGACGCCTTCCTGGAAACGCTCCCGGCCGAGGCGAAGCCCTGACCGGGAGCATGGGTCTTCAATCATTGGAGTTCGCTCCCTTCACGGTGACAGTCCCGTGAAGGGTCGAGGCGTTCTCAGCCCTGGCCGGGCGCCGGCTCGGCCGGCGGGGCGGGCGGAGCCGGACGGTTCTGGCGCTCGCGCATGAACTGGTCGAACTCGGCGCGGTCCTTCGCCATCCTCAGCCGCTCCAGATAGTCGCGGAACTCGCGCTCCTCCTCCTCGAGCCGCTGCAGCGTCTGCTGGCGGTATTCGTCGAAGGCCGCATTGCCGCTCGGGCGCGGGCCCCCGAAGCCCGGTCCCCAGCCGCGCGGACCGAAGCCGCGCTGGTCCTGCCAGCGGGCGAAGCGCTCCATCTTGTCGAATTTCGCGTAACGTCCGCATCCCATTTTTCTGCTCCAGATCAAATAGGCCAGGATCGCCAGACCGATCGGCCAGAACACGATGAACCCCATGACCATCAGCGCGATCCAGAAGGGCCGCGGGATGTCGTCGATACGATGTGTCAGCGCATGCATGGGCAGCCTCGCATGAAAACTCCGATGTGAATGTTTATCACATTAACATAGCTGGTGCCGATGGCAAGCGGCGTCAAGACGGATCCTGGAAAATTTCGCTTTCCCCGCCCGGTCCGTCGATCGTCGCCATGCAGGCGCGGATGCACCCGCCGGCCGGCCGGCGGCCGATTACGGCTGCAGCAGGATCTTTCCCTTCGCCTCGCGCCGCGCCAGCACGTGCAGCGCCTCCCGGCAGCGCTCCAGCGGCATCACCCGGTCGACCGGCGCCGCGATCCGCCCCGAGGCGGCCCAGTCGAACAGTTGCGCGAAATGCGCCCGGTGCCGCGCCGGGTCGCGGTCGAGATCGGCGCCCCAGAACACGCCGCGGATGTCGCACCCCTTCAGCAGCACCCGGTTCAGCGCGATCTGCGGGATCTCGCCCGACGCGAAGCCGATGACGAGGTAGCGCCCGCCATAGCGGATCGCCCTGAGCGCCTTGTCGGCGAGGCCGCCGCCGACCGGATCGTAGATCACCTCCGGCCCGTGCCCTCCGGTCGCGGCGCGCAGCGCGTCCTTCAGATCGTGGCGCTCGTAGTCGATGGTCGCGTCGGCGCCGTGCTGGCGGGCGAAATCGAGCTTGTCGAGGCTCGACGCGCAGGCGATCACGCGCGCCCCGAGCGCCTTGCCGATCTCGATCGCCGCGACGCCGGTGCCGCCGGCCGCGCCGAGCACCGCCAGCGTCTCGCCGGGCTTGAGGCCCGCGCGGTCGATCAGCGCATGGATCGTCGTGCCGTAGGTGACGATCAGCCCGGCCGCCTTCTCGAGCGCGAGATCGGCCGGCAGCTTGACGATCCGGTCGGCCGGCGCCGCCACCACCTCCCGTGCCGCGCCCCAGCCGACATAGCCGGCGACGCGGTCGCCGGGCGCGAAACCGGCGACGCCCTCGCCGACCGCCTTCACGGTGCCGGCGAATTCGGCCGAGGGCGAGAAGGGCGGCTCGGGCTTGAACTG
>JBDHTH010000125.1:0-7389 GCA_039808545.1 Phreatobacteraceae bacterium
CGCCAGATGGCAACGTTCGCCCCCACCGGATGGCTGTTCTGGGCCATCGGATCGGCCCTCTTCGCGGCGCTGACCGCAATCTTCGCCAAGCTCGGCGTCGGCGCGATCGCACCGGATGCCGCAACCTTTCTCAGGACGGTGTTTCTCGTCCCCATTCTCGGCGCCATCGCGTTCTGGAGCGGCAAGATGCCGGCGCTCAGTAGCATTTCGGGCCGCGCCGGGCTGTTCCTGGCGCTTTCGGCGCTGGCGACCGGCGCCTCCTGGCTCTGCTATTTCCGCGCGCTCGACCTCGGCGACGCGGCGCGCGTGGCGCCGGTCGACAAGCTCAGCGTCGTGCTCGTCGCGATCCTCGGCGTGACGCTGCTCGGCGAGAGCCTCTCGCCGAAGGCCTGGGCCGGCGTCGCGCTGATCTTCGCCGGCATCGTGCTGGTGGCGCGGGGTTAGATTCCGCTCCCTCCACGCAAGGCCGTGAAGGGTCCTAATTCATCAGTGCTCGATATGCGAGCGCAGGAACCAGAGCGACTTCTCGACATCGCGCGAATAGGCCGTGAGGATGTCGGCGCTGTCCGCGTCCCCCGCCTCGTCGGCCGCGTCGATACCCTCGCGGGCCTTCTTCGCCGCCACGCCATAGCGCTCGATCAGCGCGTCGAGATGATCGGGAATGCGGGTGATGGTCTGCGGATAGGCCTTCAAGGCCGAGGCGGCGGCAACCGCCTGTGTCGTGCCGAGCGCGATGCCGTCGAGCTGCGCGACCCGCTCCGCGATCGTGTCGACATGAACGTCGAGCGCCGTCCGGAATCCGTCGAGCATCTCGTGGATGCCGATGAATTGCGGCCCGCGCAGGTTCCAATGCGCCTGCTTGGTGGCCAGCGCCAGATCGATCGAGACCGCGAGCTGCTCGTTCAGGAGCTTGATCACCGCCGTATCGGCATTCGACTTCGGACGGGCGGCGGATTTGGAAGCGGGCGCGCTACGTTTGGCCATGGGAAGATATCCTGTCGCTGCTATGTCGGAAGGGTGCTGCGTCGAATGACGTTAGTCAACGAACGAAGCCGCCGATTGTTCAACCGCGCGCTTGCGGCAACGCGCGCGGTTGAAAGGGCGTTTCGCATCGCGGCCGCGATCAGCGCGGCTTGGCGATCTCCTGGACCCGGCCGGTATCGAGGTCGATCCGGTAGATCTCGCGCAGCACGTTGCCGGCAAAGCCGAGCTCGACGATCGAGACCGTGCGGAACGTCGTCCTGATCCCGTCCGGCAGGATCTGGTTGAACGCCTTGGCGAGCGCGTCGAACTTCCCCTGCACCTCCGGCGTGAAGGTGGCGGTGGAATAGACCAGCGTATTGTGCGGGTTGTGGCTGCGCAGCTCCTTGCCGTCCTTCACGACGTTGACGCCCGAGACGCCGACGGTCTTCACCAGCTCCTTGGCGGCATCGCTCATCACGGCATAGACCGGCCCGGTGACGCGCGGCAGCGGCCCGTCGCGCAGCGGCGCCAGCGCCGCGGTCGCGACCGTGTTGTAGGCCATCATCGCCTCGAAGCCCTTGCCCTCCTTGACGATTCCGAGATCGAGCCACCACGGCTTGCCGGCGCCCTTGGCGGCCTCGGTCGTGTAGAAATTCTTCAGGACGACCTCGAGCCGGCCGGGCGGCTTCGGCAACGCCTTCAGCATCTTCTCGGGCGTCGTCGGATCGGCGTTGTGGATATGCACGACCGTGACATGCGGGATGTTGAAGCGCTGCGCCTCGACCGTCAGCCCGGGATCGAGCAGCGTCTCGCGCAGCAGGCCGCCGACGCGCTTGGCGAGGATCTCGTTGACGGCGTCGGGGAGCGTGTAGACCAGCCCGAAAGTGCGCGCATGCGGCCGGAATTCGGGCTTGTCGAGCGCCGAATTGTCGATCTGCGCGAAGGCGCCGTTCGGCATCGCGATAGAGGCCGCGATGAGGCACGATAGGGCGAAAACAGGCCGCGACAGCATGCTGGTCTCCTCCAGGTTGGAAGCGAAGCTTGCTGCGGCGGGCGAAGGCGCGTCAATCGCCCGCCTTCAAATATCGTAGCCGAGCAGCGAGCGGATCCCGATGATCGCGATCGGCACCGGATGTCTAAGCGGGCAGCGCAACGCAATTGCCGTGAATGAAGAAGTAGACGGCGCCGCCGAGAATGACCCCGGCGGCGGCGAACAGGCCGAACCAGAAGCGGGAGGCGTAGCTGTCCCAATTCCTGATGCGGGAAAGGATTACCTCGGCGGCGCAAAACGCCAGCAACCCTAGGACGATGTAAGGCTGCGCGCCTTCGCAGCCAAAGACGCGGATGAAATCACCCAATCCCATATCGAAACCTACACCGGCGCTGGCCGGGTCGACAACGCCGCTAGGCCGGCCCATGTGTCGCGGAAGAGTGCGGCCCCTATGCGCATAGCTACCCGGGCCAGGATGGAAGGCCGGCGCACTGCCGGCGAGTGGCCGGGCCAAGCACAAGGGCCCGCGCCATCGTCACCGAAGCGGGCGACGGCGCTCAAAAGCGAGCTAGATCAACATTTTGGGAATTGATTGGTGCCCAGGAGAGGACTCGAACCTCCACGCCGTGAAGCACAGGTACCTGAAACCTGCGTGTCTACCAATTCCACCACCTGGGCACGGCGGCTCTCATAGAGGGCCGGCGCGGCGCTTGTCAACGCGCAATCGGGCACGGCGCGCATCATCTCTTTTCGCGTGACAGATCGGACGCGAGCCGCTTCCCTGTCGCCGACACGCCGCGACCCTTCCCGACAAGCGGCGACGAGGAGAGAAGCATGGCCCATTCGCTCAGCAACCCCCGCTACCGCGGCGTCTTCCCGGTGGTGCCGACCATTTTCGACGATCAGGGCGGACTGGACCTCGACGGGCAGAAGCGTTGCGTCGACTTCATGATCGATGCCGGCTCGAACGGGCTCTGCATCCTCGCCAATTTCTCCGAGCAGTTCGTGCTCGGCGACGACGAGCGCGCGGTCCTCACCGAGGCGATCCTGAAGCATGTCGCGGGCCGCGTGCCGGTGATCGTCACGACCACACATTACGCGACGCGCCTCTGCACCGAGCGCTGCAAGCAGGCCGAGAGCCTCGGCGCCGCCATGGTGATGATCATGCCGCCCTATCACGGCGCCACGATCCGCGTCTCGGAGGAGCGCGTCTACGAGTTCTACGCCCGCGTCTCGGACGCCATCCGCATCCCGATCATGGTGCAGGACGCGCCGGTCTCCGGAACGCCGCTCTCCGCGCCCTTCCTCGCCCGCATGGCCAAGGAGATCGAGAACCTCGCCTATTTCAAGATCGAGACGCCGCAGGCCGCCGCCAAGCTGCGCACCCTGATCAAGCTCGGCGGCGAGGCGATCGAGGGCCCGTGGGACGGCGAGGAGGGGATCACCCTCTTCCCCGATCTCGAGGCGGGCGCGACCGGCGCCATGACGGGCGGCGGATATCCGGACGGGATGCGCAGAATCGTCGACTCTTACGCGGCCGGCCGGCGCGAGGAGGCGATGGAGCTCTACGGCCGCTGGCTGCCGCTCATCAACTACGAGAACCGCCAGACGGGCCTGCTCGCCGCCAAGATCCTGATGCAGGAGGGCGGCATCATCAAATCGGATGCCGGCCGCCATCCCTTCGGCGGCCTCCAGCCGGAGATCCGCGCCGGCCTGATCGAGATCGCCCGCAAGCTCGACGCAATGGCGCTGCGCTGGGGCAAGTAGGTCGCCCGGAACGCGGCGCCCTCACGCCGGCGCCGCCACCGCCATCAGGCCGGCGCGCAGCATGCTGCCGCCGGCCTCGGCGATCTGCGCGTCCACCGCCGCGTGCTCGCGCGTCCAGATGGGCAGCGCGGCCGCCAGCACCGCCCCGCCGGCCTCCGTCAGCGCCAGACGCCTGCCGCGGCGATCCTTCGGATCGATCCGCGTCTCGAGGAGGCCGCGCCGCTCCAGCGGCTTCAGATTGGCGGTCAGCGTCGTCCGGTCCATCGCCAGCAGCGCCGCGACCGAGCCGATCGAGGGCGGTTCGGGCCGGTTGAGCGCCATCAGCAGCGAGAATTGCCCGCTCGTCAGCCCGGCCGGCTTCAGCGCCAGGTCGAAGCGCCGCGCCAGCGCGCGCGCGGCCCGCTGCGCCGCCAGGCACAGGCAGTGATCGCGCACATGCAGCGTCGTCTCGAAGGGAATCGCCGGCGGATTCGGCGTCGGGTTTGACATGGTACAATTATGTTGATATCAACCTATTTCGTCAAGGGCGATCTCAGCCCTGCGGGTTCAGAATCAAGCACAGCAGGAGAGAAGCGATGACCTATGTCGAAGGATTCGTGGCCGCGGTCCCCGCCGCCAACAAGGAAGCGTATCGCAAGCACGCGAGCGAGGCGCTCGCCTTCATCAAGGATAGCGGCGCGACCCGCATGGTGGAGGCCTGGGGCGACGACGTGCCGGACGGCAAGTTGACCGATTTCAAGGGCGCGGTGCAGGCCAAGCCCGACGAGGTCGTGGTGTTCTCCTGGTTCGAATATCCGAGCAAGGCGGCGCGCGATGCCGCCAACCAGAAGATGATGGCCGATCCGCGCATGAAGGAGATGAGCGCCGACATGCCGTTCGACGGCAAGCGGATGATCTATGGCGGCTTCGACTCGATCCTGGAGGACGGGCCGGGCGGCGCGATGGGCTATCTCGACGGCTATCTCGTCGCGGTGCCGAAGGCCAACAAGGACGCCTATCTGGCGATGGCCGAGAAGGCTGCGGTCCTCTTCAAGGAATACGGCGCGACCCGCATCGTCGAGGCCTGGGGCGACGACGTGCCGGACGGCAAGGTCACGGATCACCGCCGCGCCGTGAAGGCCACGCCCGACGAGGAGGTCGTCTATTCCTGGATCGAGTGGCCCTCCAAGGCGGCGCGCAACGAGGCCTGGCCGAAGATCATGGCGGATCCCCGCATGCAGCCGGACCAGCACGAGATGGCGTTCGACGGCAAGCGCATGATCTATGGCGGCTTCGCGCCGATCCTCGACGCGTGACGGCGATCGACCCGGCCTTTGCGGCCGGGCCGGCCCCCCTGGCCGGACAGCCGGAGCATGATCCCGAAAAGTGGGAACCGGTTTTCGGACAAGATCATGCTCAAGCAAAAAGCTGGAGCTGATCCGATTCAATTGGATCGGATCAACCCTAGCGCGTGCGGGCGCGAATGCCGCGCACATAGAGCGCGCAGATGCTCCACCCCATCAGCAGCACCGCGGCGACGATCGCGGTATGGGCGAACGGCATCGGATAGGAATATTCCTGCGCCAGGGTCGGCTGCATGAAGACCAGCACGTAGACGGATTGCCGCGTCAGCTCGAGGCGCGCGTTCTGCACGTCGAGCTCGGCCCGCTCGAGGCGCTCCGTCGCGAGCTTGCGGCGGGCCTCCAGATCGGCGGCGGCGGCGAGCGAGGCCTGATTGACGGCGCCCGGCCGGTTCGGCGTGTCGAGCAGCGCCGCCTCGAGCGCCGCGATCTTGTCGTCCATGGAGCGCAGCCGCTCCTTGAGGACGCGGATGACGGGCGAATCGGCCGACAGGCGGTTCGAGACCGCCAGCAGCTCGGTGTTGAGCGTCGCGCGCTCGTCGCGGAGCTTGGTCAGCCCCTCGAAGCGGTCCTTGGCCGATTGGGTCGGATCGATGGTGCCCTGCTGGTCGCGGAAGCGCTCGACCTCGGCGCGCAGGCCGCGCAGCTCCGCCTCGGCGTTGCGCAATTCGGCCGTCGCCTGCTGCAGGCGATCGGTGCGGCCGCTGACCGAGATCTCGTTGACGATCCGCTCCGATTCCCGCAGCACCGCCTGCGACAGCGTCAGCGCGTCCTCGGGCGTGAAGGCCCGCACCGTCACGCGGATGACGCTCGAAATCGGCTCGACCACGACCGTGACCTGCTTGTTCCAGAACGCGACGAGCTGGTCGATCGTGCTGTCCTCGGCGAGGCCGAAGACCGGATCGCGCAGCAGGCCCGGATACATCGCGCGCAGGTCGATCGTCTTGGTGATCGCCTCGACCATGGCGCGGCTGCGGACATAGGCCGCGACGACGTGGCTTTCCTGATTGTCGACCGAGAAAGGCACGCCCGGCACGGTGCTGCCGACGCGCATCGGCTCGACGGCGCCGCGGACGACGAAGCGCGCTTCCGAGACGTATTGCGACTTGGCGATGAAGGCGAGGTAGAGGCCCGCGAAGATCGCCGGCAGCACCACGATGAGAACGAAGCTCCAGGCGAGCCCCGACGACCCGCCCGCCATCGTGGCGAGGCGGTCGCGGGCGCGCGCGAGCGGCTCGCGGATTGCCACCGAACCAGCGGATCGCGTCGCGGGCGGGCTCGCCTTGGCGACCGTCAGCGCGTTCTTCCCCGTCGGCGCCGCGGTCGTCTCGACCCGCGGGGCCTGCGGTTCGGCCTGCTTGGTCCGGGTCTTTTCCTCGCTCGCCATGCCTCGTCCTAATCGCGCGCGGCGCTCCCCGCAACCTGCGAGCACGCCGCGGCGCCGGGCGGCCCATAGGCCGAGACTTTGTGCGCAACGCGGCAAAATCACGGCCGCGGGCCGCGCGGCGCGCGTGGCCGCCAGCGCCCGGCGCCATGGACAAGGCGGCGGGCGGCAGCTAATCAGGGCCGCCCGCCGCGCCGGATCTCGGGCGATGCGGGCCGGCGGTCATGCGATCGATCGCGCCCGGGAACCGATTGATGATCCGCCGACTCTACGACAAATGCATCGCCTATGCGGACAAGCCGAGCGCGCCCTACGTGATGGGCGCCGTCTCCTTCACCGAGAGCTCGTTCTTTCCGATCCCGCCCGACGTCCTGCTCATCCCGATGTCGATCGCCCGGCCCGACCGGGCGCTGTGGTACGCGACGATCGCCACCGTCACGTCGGTCCTGGGCGGCATGCTCGGCTACCTGATCGGCTGGCTGCTCTACGACACGCTCGGCCTCTGGCTGATGCAGCTCTACGGCTATACCGACAAGGTCGAGGCGTTCCGCGAGGCCTATCGGGTCAACGGCCACTGGATCATGCTGGTGAAGGGCGTGACGCCGATCCCCTACAAGATCGTCACGATCACGTCGGGGCTCGCGGGCTACAACTTCTTCTGGTTCGTCGTGCTGTCGGTGATAGCGCGCGGCATCCGTTTCTACGCCTTCGCGCTGCTGATCATGTGGCTCGGGCCGCCGGCCCGCGAGTTCATCGAGCGCAACCTCACGGCCGTCACCTGGGCCGGGCTCGCGGCTTTGATCGGCGGCTTCGTCGTGATCAAATACGTGATCTGACCGAGCCGGGGGTCCATGGACGCGCCGCGCAAGACGAGATCCATGCTGCGCCAGCGCGCGCCGGGCAGTCATGCGCGCGTCGCCTATGTCGAGCTCTTCTTCGACCTC
>JBDHTH010000126.1:0-7341 GCA_039808545.1 Phreatobacteraceae bacterium
GGATGCGGTCGTCGACCACCGGATAGACCGTCACGGAGGCGAAGCTGGTGTGGCGGCGGGCGTTCGAATCATAGGGCGAGATGCGCACCAGGCGATGCACGCCGGCCTCGGTCTTCAGCCAGCCATAGGCGTTGCGGCCCTTGATCTGGAGGGTCGCGGACTTGATGCCCGCCTCCTCGCCGAGGCTCTCGTCGAGCAGCTCGATCTTGTAGCCGTGCTGCTCGGCCCAGCGCGTATACATGCGCAGCAGCATGTTGGCCCAGTCCTGGCTCTCGGTGCCGCCGGCGCCCGCATGCACCTCCAGATAGGTGTCGTTGGCGTCGGCCTCGCCCGAGAGCATCGCCTCGAGCTGGCGGCGCTCGACATCGGCTTTGAGGACTTTAAGCGCGTTCTCGGCCTCGTCGACGACGCTCTCGTCGCCCTCCATCTCGCCGAGCTCGGCGAGCTCGAGATTGTCGGCGAGGTCCTTCTCGATGCGCTCGACCGCCGACATCGAGTCCTCGAGCGCGGTGCGCTCCTGCATCACCTTCTGGGCGCGCTCGGCGTCGTTCCAGAGATTGGGGTCCTCAGCCTCGGCGTTCAGCTCGGCGAGGCGGCGCTGGGAGCGATCCCAGTCAAAGATGCCTCCTCAGCAGTCCGGCCGACTGCTTGATCTCGTCGGCGACCGACAGGATTTCCGCGCGCATATCAAGTCTCGTCCCGTTGGAATAGAAAGGCGCCGCGTCACCGCGGCGCCTGACGATGAGTCCTGTAGCGATCGCGGCAGGCGATCGCAACCGTTCAGTAAAGACCGCCCGTGCCGGTGCGGATGACGCGGTCGGCATCCGGCGAGACGTTGACGGGCGAGCCCGGATTGTTGGTCGAGCCAATGATCGACAGGCTGTCGGGCGGCGCAGTGCCGGGCTTGAAGGCCTCCAGGATCGTGTTGGTGTCGCCCGGCCCGGCGCGCAGGCCCGTGGAGGCGTTGATCCGGATCAGCTTGATGCCGGGCGGCACGCGGAACGGCACGTCCGGCTTGTCGGCCAGCGCGACCTTCATGAAGTCGCGGAAGATCGGCGCCGCGTAGACGCCGGCCGTGGCGGTGTTGCCGATCGAGCGCGGCTTGTCGTAGCCGAGATAGAGGCCGACCGCGAGATCGGGCGAGAAGCCGACGAACCACACGTCCTTGGCGTCGTTGGTGGTGCCGGTCTTGCCCGCCACCGTCTTGCCGACGCTCTTCACGACCTGCGCGGTGCCGCGCTGGACGACGCCTTCCATCATCGAGGTGATCTGGTAGGCCGTCATCGGGTCGATCACCTGCTCGGAGCGGTCGACGATCTTCGGCTCCGGCTGGTTGGCGAAGTTGACCTCCATCTTGCAGCCGACGCATTGCCGGTCGTCGTGGCGGTAGATCGTCTTGCCGTAGCGGTCCTGGATGCGGTCGATCAAGGTCGGCGTGATGCGCTTGCCGCCATTGGCGAGCATCGAATAGGCCGCGACCATGCGCAGCACCGTCGTCTCGCCGGCGCCGAGCGACATGGAGAGCACCGGCAGCAGCTCGTCGTAGATGCCGAAGCGCTTGGCGTATTCGACGACCAGCGGCATGCCGACATCGTTGGCGAGGCGCACCGTCATCAGGTTCTTGGAGTGCTCGATGCCGTAGCGCAGCGTGCGCGGCCCCGCGAACTTGCCGTCATAGTTCGACGGCCGCCACACCTCGCCGCCCGCCACCGTCTCGAACGGACCGTCGAGCACGACCGAGGAGGGAGTGTAGCCGTTGTCGAGCGCGGTCGCGTAGACGAAGGGCTTGAAGGAGGAGCCGGGCTGGCGGAACGCCTGGGTGGCGCGGTTGAACTGCGTCTCGTCGAAGGAGAAGCCGCCGACCAGCGCCAGGACGCGGCCGGTCCAGGGGTCCATGACGACGAGGCCGCCCGAGATCTCCGGGATCTGGCGCAGGCGGAACTGGCCGGCGCGGTTCGCCTCCTTGAAGGGCTCGACATAGATGACGTCGCCGGCGGTCAGCACCTGGCCGACCTTGCCGACGCCGCTCTTGGCCCATTTGACGCCGTCGAGCGTGACCACGCCGAGCGTGCGCTGGTCCGAAACCTGGCCGGAGGGGAGCTTCGGCGGCTGCAGGCCGATGCGGGCCGTCTGGTCGTTGACGTCGAGCACCACCGCGAGTCGCCAGTTGGCGACGTCGTTCAACGCGCGGACCTCGGCAAGGCGCGTGCCCCAGTCGCCGGCCGTGTCGATGCGGGTGATGGGCCCACGGAAGCCCTGCGCCTCATCGAAGCGCACCAGGCCGTTGACCAGCACCTGCTTGGCGAGCGACTGCATCTTCGGGTCGAGCGAGGTGCGCACCGACAGGCCGCCCTCGTAGAGCTTCTTCTCGCCATAGCGCTCGAACAGGTCGCGGCGCACCTCCTCGGCGAAATACTCGGCCGCGAAGATCTGGGCGCCGGTGGCGCGCGGCGTCACCTGGAGCGGGGAGGCCTTGGCCTTCTCGGCGTCGGCGCGGGTCGCGTAGCCGTTCTCGACCATGCGGTCGAGCACCCAGTTGCGGCGCTCGATGGCGCGGTCGCGATAGCGGAAAGGATGGTAGTTGTTCGGGGCCTTCGGCAGGGCCGCGAGATAGGCGGCCTCGGCCAGCGTCAGCTCGTGCACCGACTTGTCGAAATAGAGCAGCGAGGCGGCCGCGATGCCGTAGGCGCCGATGCCGAGATAGATCTCGTTGACGTAGAGCTCGAGGATCTTGTCCTTCGAATAGGCCTGCTCGATGCGCAGCGCCAGCAGCGCTTCCTTGATCTTGCGGTCGAAGGTCTGCTCGTTGGTCAGAAGGAAGTTCTTCGCGACCTGCTGGGTGATCGTGGAGGCGCCCTGCGGGCGGCGCGAGGAGCCGTAGTTCTGGACGTAGAACAGGGCGGCGCGGAGGATGCCTTCCGGGTCGATGCCGTTATGCTTGTAGAAGTTCTTGTCCTCGGCCGACAGGAACGCGTTGACGACGAGCTTCGGCACGGCCTGGATCGGCAGGTACAGGCGCCGCTCCTTGGCGTATTCGGCCAGGAGCGCGCCGTCATTGGCGTGCACGCGGGTCATCACGGGCGGCTCATAGCTCTTGAGCGCCTGATAGTCCGGCAGGTCCTGCGAGTATTTATTGATGAAGTAGGCGGCGGCCGCGATGCCGATCAGCACGACCAGCGTGCCGAGCGCAAACAGGAAGCCGAAAAATCTCATGAGCAGGCGCATTCGCATCCTATCCCGTGCAGTGGCCAGCGGCCGTCGCCCGTATCCGTCTCGTCATCGGGCAAACCGCCGGTGCGCCCGACCATTCACCGTCCCGTCTCGCCCTGCCCGTTCCGATCGCCGGCGCCCCGCCCATGCGAGCCCCGCCCTCTAGCATAGCCGGAAGGCGCAAGGGTTGCCGAGCCGCAACAGGGAACACCACTCACGAGGCGGCGCCGGACGCAAAACCAGCCGATGCCGAACGCAGGACCTATCGAACCAATAGTCGCTTGTTTTTATGGTGAAACTGCGACCTCGGGCGGCGACGGCGTCACAATCGTGCTACCGGTCGTCTCCGCGTCGGGATGCGGCGCCTCATGGGGCGGCAACACCTGCACGGTCTTGCCCTCGAAGAAGGCCGCGACCGCCGCCGCCACCGATTCGACGGTACGGTTGCGCCAGGCTTCCGAGGTCAGGAGCTTGAGATCGTTCGGGCTCGACATGTAGCCGAGCTCCAGCAGCACCGAGGGCACGTCGGGGGCGCGCAGCACCCGGAACGCGGCGCCGCGCAGCGGATTGGCGTGCAGGCGCGTCGCCTGGCGAAGCTCGCCGACCAGCGTGCGCGCGAAGCGGGCCGAGAAGGTCTTGGTCTCCCGATGCGTCAGCTCCAGCAGGATGTCGGTGACCTCCGGCATGGTCTCGATGACCTCCACCCCGCCGAGCAGGTCCGCCTTGTTCTCCGATTCGGCGAGGCGCGCCGCATCGGTGTCCGAGGCGGTGTCGGACAGGGTGTAGACGGTGGCGCCGCGGGCGCTGTCGTCGATGCCGCCGATCGAATCGGCGTGGATCGAGATGAACAGCGCCGCATTGGCGGCCCGTGCGCGCCTGACGCGCTCGCCGAGCGCCACGAAGGTGTCGTCGCTGCGCGTCATCACCACCTTGTAGCGGCCGCTCGCCTCCAGGCGCTCCTTCAGGCGGTGGGCGAAGTCCAGGACGATCGTCTTCTCGAGCTCGCCGCTCGCCGTGCGGGCGCCGGGATCGTTGCCGCCATGGCCGGGATCGATGACGATCACGCGCTTGTGCTCGGCCGGGACAGTCACGGGCTCCGGGACGGGAATCGCCGAGGCGATGCGCACCTGCTGGTCGAAGGCGGCGCGGTCGGTCGCGACGAGATCGAGGACGATGCGGGCCGGCTGGCCCTCGACCGCGTCCATGACCGCCATCTTGTCGATCCTCACTGGACCGGAGACGCCGAGGACGATGCGCGCCTTGCCCTTGCCGACCTTGCCGTGGCGAATCGCCTGGACGAGCCCCCTCGGGGCGCGCGGCAGCGGCCCGTCGATGTCGAAGCGCACATCCGGCATCTCGATCACCAGCCGGTCGGGCCCGGCGAGCGGAAAGCCGCGCACCTCGATCGGACGGTCGAGCTCCAGCGTCAGGCGCGTGCGCTTCTCGTCGCCCGCAAGGTCGATGCGCTTGAGGACCGGCAGCGTATCGACGGCGCGCGCCAGCAGCGGCGAAGGCGCGGCGACCGGCTGGCGCGCCAAGGGCGAGCGGCGCGGCGATTCGGCCGCCCAGGCCGCGCCGGACAGCGCCGTCAGCACCGCCAGAGCGCCGGCCGCCAGACGGCCGAGCCGCATCGCCCTCGCCCAAGTCGTTACGTACGCCCAAGTCGCCATGTACGCCCAAGCCGCCATGCACGCCCAATTCATCACGCGCGCCAATGCATTACGCACGAAGCATCAAATTCCATCATCAAACCGGCCGGGCGGCGAAATGCGCCGCCTTGGCTCCGCTCTTGCGGAAAGCCGTCGGCGGCCCATTGTATCAGAGCGTCTCGGTTAATCCTTTCCTACCGGCGCGCCGCAATGTCGATTGTCACGGCATTGTTGCCAATTGGGCACCTTAGCGGCTAAAGATAGATCCTGCGGTCCGCTTCCGGACCCCTCGCCGCCTGCGGCATTCGGCTCGCCGGCGCTCGCTGATCTCCAAGGATGATCGCGCAAGCGCTGGTTTCCTCAGCCGGGATGCCGGTCCCGTCGGACGCGAAGAGTCACTGACGGGTTCAGGCCGAAGGTCCCGGACAGAGCCGCGGCCATGCTGGCGCGCATTGCGACGCCGGCCATGGCCGCAGACCGCGGGTCAACGGCCGCTGAATACGGCCGTTTCAGGATTTGGAGCCGATGCAGTTCGAGCCGGCAGACAGCGCAAGGGTCATCGACCGGGCTTCCCCGGCGCGCATGGCTGCGCTTTGCGGTCGGCCGAACCCCGGCCGCGACCACCGCTCTTACGACACCAGTATCGCCTTCACCTCCCCGCCTTCCGTTCTTTTCCACACAGACGTCGCGCTGGCCGCGCGGTCGTTCCATCGTCGCGAATCACTCTTCGCCGACGGGACGGCCTGCGTGCGGGGCGGCGCGCATGAGAGCTTTCCATGGCCAATAAGATGCTTATCGATGCCGCCCACCCCGAGGAGACTCGGGTCGTGGTGGTCCGAGGAAACCGCGTAGAAGAATTCGATTTCGAATCGGCCAATCGCCGCCAGCTTCGCGGCAATATCTACCTCGCCAAGGTGACGCGCGTTGAGCCGTCGCTGCAGGCGGCCTTCGTCGAGTATGGCGGCAACCGCCACGGCTTCCTCGCCTTCAGCGAGATCCACCCCGACTACTACCAGATCCCGGTCGCGGACCGGCAGGCGCTGCTGGCCGAGGACGAGCGCGAGGCGCGCGCCGAGGAGCAGCGCGAGGAAAACCGCCGGCGCCACCGCGAGAAGCGCTCCACCCCCGACGCGGTGGTGAAGGGCGAGGTCGAGGCCGTCATCGAGGCTGGCGAAGACGTCGAGGACGCCGCAGCCGCGCCGGCCGAGATCGGGGATAACGACCCCGACATGGCGCCGGAGGCATCACTGGTGCCGACCGAGGCGGACGCGGCGCTGGCGGCGCCGGAAGTCATCGAGCCGGCCGAGACCACGGATGCGGCCGAGGACGCCGCGCCCCTCGCCGACGAGCAGGCCGCGGACGATGCGCCACCCGCCGAGGCGGAGATGTCCGAGCCGGCCCCGGCCGAGGAGACCGACGAAGCGCCCCGCCATGCGCGCCGCGACCGCAAGGGCAAGGACGATTCGGAGGAAGGCGGCGTCACCGAGGTCGCGACCGATGAAGAGGTCGTCGAATCGATCGGCACCGAGGACGCGCTCGAGGAAGTGCCCGAGCGCAGCCGCCAACCGCGCCGCCAGTACAAGATCCAGGAAGTGATCAAGCGCCGGCAGGTCATGCTGGTGCAGGTCGTCAAGGAGGAGCGCGGCTCCAAGGGCGCGGCGCTCACCACCTATCTCTCGCTCGCGGGCCGCTACTCGGTGCTGATGCCGAACACGGCGCGCGGCGGCGGCATCTCGCGCAAGATCACCAACGCGGCCGACCGCAAGCGGCTGAAGGCCGTGGCGCAGGAGCTGGAGGTGCCGGAGGGGATGGGCGTCATCCTCAGGACGGCCGGCGCCAGCCGCACCAAGGCCGAGATCAAGCGCGACTTCGAATATCTGCTGCGCCTGTGGGAGAATGTCCGCGAGCTCACGCTGAACTCGATCGCCCCCACCCTCACCTATGAGGAGGGCTCGCTCGTCAAGCGCTCGATCCGCGACCTCTACAACAAGGATATCGACGAGGTTCTGGTCGCCGGCGAGGAAGGCTTCCGCGAAGCGAAAGACTTCATGCGGATGCTGACGCCGAGCCACGCCAAGAACGTCAAGCAATACAAGGACCTGCACCCGATCTTCGCGAAGTTCGGGGTGGAGAGCCAGCTCGACGCGATGTTCTCGCCGGTCGTGACGCTGAAATCGGGCGGCTACCTGGTCATCAACCAGACCGAGGCGCTGGTCTCGATCGACGTCAACTCGGGCCGCGCGACGCGCGAGCACCATATCGAGGACACGGCCCTCAAGACCAATCTCGAAGCCGCCGAGGAGGTAGCGCGCCAGCTTCGCCTGCGCGACCTCGCGGGCCTCGTCGTGATCGACTTCATCGACATGGACGAGAACCGCAACAACCGCGCGGTGGAGCGCAAGCTCAAGGAATGCCTGAAGAACGACCGGGCGCGCATCCAGGTCGGCCGGATCTCGCATTTCGGCCTCTTGGAGATGAGCCG
>JBDHTH010000127.1:0-7340 GCA_039808545.1 Phreatobacteraceae bacterium
CGTCGCCCTTCTTGGCATTGCCGTCGCGGACGAGCGCGAGCGTCTCGGCCGCCATCGCGACATGGCCCTCGGCGATGGCGACGCGCTCCGTGACCGCCTTGTCCGAGACGTCGACCATGGCGGCCTGGCCGGCCGCGTCGAGATGGGTGAGCTTGGCTTGCCTGTCGCCCGCCACGGCTCAGGCCGCCTCGCGCGCCAGGAGCGAGCGCGTCGCTTGCCGCACATCCTGGTGGCGCATCAGGCTCTCGCCGACGAGGATGGTGCGGATGCCGGCGCGCGCCAGCCGCGCGACGTCGCGCGCATCCGCGATGCCGCTCTCGCCGACGACGATGCGGTCGGCCGGGATGCGCGGGGCGAGCGCCTCGCTGGTCGCCAGCGTCGTCTCGAAGGTCCTGAGATTGCGGTTGTTGATGCCGATCAGGCGGCTGTCGAGCCTCAAGGCGCGGTCGAGCTCTCCTTGGTCGTGCACCTCGATCAGCGCGTCCATGCCGAGATCGGCCGCCGCCGCCACCAGATCGGCCGCGAGCGCGTCGTCGACCATCGCCATGATCACCAGGATGCAATCGGCGCCCCAGGCGCGCGCCTCGAGCACCTGATAGGTGTCGAGCATGAAGTCCTTGCGCAGCGCCGGCAGGCCGGAAGCCGTCCGCGCGGCGCCGAGAAAGGCCGGCGCGCCCTGGAAGGAGGGGCGGTCGGTCAGCACCGACAGGCAGGTCGCGCCGCCCTCGCGATAGGCCTCAGCGAGGCGCGGCGGATCGAAATCGGCGCGGATCAGGCCCTTGGAGGGGCTTGCCTTCTTCACCTCGGCGATCAGCGCGGTGTCGCCGCGCGCCAGGGTCCGCTCGATCGCGGCCAGGAAGCCGCGCGGCGCCCCGGCGGAGGCGATCTCGGCGCGCAACGCCGCCTCGGGGCGGGCGGCCTTGGCGGCCTTGACCTCCTCGGCCTTATAGGCGGCGATCTTCTGCAGGATGTCGGCCATCGTGCCTCACCCTCGGTTGGAGACGTCCACGAGCCGGTCGAGCCGGCGCTTGGCCTCGCCAGAATCAACCGCCGCCGCCGCCTTGGCGATGCCGTCGCCGAGATCCTGCGCGATCCCGCCGACCACGAGCCCGGCCGCCGCATTGAGCAGAGCGACGTCCCGGAACGCGTTCTTCTCCCCATCCAGCACGGCGCGGAGCGCGCGCGCATTGCTCGCCGCGTCCGCGCCCTTGAGCTGCTCGGGCGTGGCGCGCGCCAGCCCGTGGTCCTCGGGGCGGATGACGAAGCTCTTGATCTCGCCGTCATGCAACGACGCCACGAAGGTCTCGCCGGTCGTCGTGATCTCGTCGAGCCCGTCGGAGCCGTGCACCACCCAGGCGCGCTTGGAGCCGAGATTGCGCAGCACGGCGGCGAGCGGCTCCACCCAGGCCTTGGCGAAGACGCCGACCATCTGCCGGTTGACGCCCGCCGGGTTGGAAAGGGGCCCGAGCAGGTTGAAGATGGTGCGCGTGCCGAGCTCGACGCGGGTCGGGCCGACATGCTTCATCGCCGGATGGTGGGCCGGTGCGAACATGAAGCCGATGCCGGCCTCGTGCACGCAGCGCGCGATCGCCTCGGGCGCGAGGTCGATCTTGACGCCGAGCTCGGACAGGCAGTCCGCCGCCCCGGAGCGCGAGGAAAGCGCCCGGTTGCCGTGCTTGGCGATCGGCTGGCCGGCCGCCGCCGCGATGAAGGCCGCGCAGGTCGAGATGTTGTAGGAGCCTGAGGCATCGCCCCCGGTGCCGACGATGTCGATGGCGTTGGCGGGCGCCTCCACGCGCAGCATCTTGCCGCGCATCGTCGTGACGGCGCCGGTGATCTCCTCGACGCTCTCGCCGCGCACGCGCAGCGCCATCAGGAAGCCGCCGATCTGCGAGGGGGTCGCCTCGCCCGACATGATCGTGTCGAAGGCGGAGGCGGCCTCGTGCCGCGTCAGGCCGGCGCCGGTCGCGACCTTGGCGATCAGGGATTTGAACTGCTCGACCGACATCTAGTGCTTGCCCTTGTCGTCTTGGGTCCCGCGCTTGTGCCATTCGGCCGCGAGATCGAGGAAGGTCTTCAGGATCGTCGTGCCGTGCTCGGACGCGATGCTCTCGGGATGGAACTGGACGCCGTGCAGCGGCAGGCTGCGGTGGGAAAGGCCCATGATCAGCCCGTCCTCGCTCCAGGCGGTTGGCTCAAGGCTCGCCGGCAGGGTCGCTTCCTCGACGATCAGCGAGTGATAGCGCGTCGCCGCGAAGGGCGCGTTGATGCCGCGGAACAGGCCGCGCCCCTGGTGGCGGATCTGCGACATCTTGCCGTGCATCGGCACCGGCGCGCGCACGACCTTGCCGCCGAGCGCCTGGCCGATAGCCTGATGGCCGAGGCAGACGCCGAGGATGGGCGTAGTGTCCCCAAGCGTCTCGATGAGGTCGAGGCAGATGCCCGCCTCCTTCGGCGTGCAGGGGCCGGGCGAGAGCACCACCGCGTCGGCACCCGCCGCCGCGACCTCGCCGACGCCGATCTTGTCGTTGCGATGCACCTCGACGCTCGCCCCGAGCCCGCCGAGATAGTGGACGAGGTTCCAGGTGAAGCTGTCGTAATTGTCGATCAGGATGACGCGCGGCATCGCCTTCTGGGTCCCAAGCGCCGGATGGCCGCCGCTTATCGGCCCGCGCTCCCTCGGCGTCAACTGAACGCTCATTGGCCGCGCCCGCCGGCCGAGGCGAAGCGCACCGCCTCGTTCGCGGCGCGGAACAGGGCCTTCGCCTTGTTCTCGCATTCGCGCTGCTCGGAGTCGGGATTGGAATCGGCGACGATGCCGGCGCCCGCCTGCACGTGGATAACGCCGTCCTTCACCACCGCGGTGCGCAGCACGATGCAGGTATCCATCGCGCCGTCGGCCGCGAAATAGCCGACGCAGCCCGCATAGGGCCCGCGCTTCTCGGCCTCCAACTCGTCGATGATCTCCATGGTGCGCACCTTCGGAGCGCCCGAGACCGTGCCGGCCGGAAAGCCGGCGATCAGCGCGTCGACCTCGTCCTTGCCGGGCGCGAGGCGCCCCTCGACGTTCGAGACGATGTGCATCACGTGGCTGTAATGCTCCAGGAAGAAGCTGTCGGTGACCGTGACGCTACCGATCTCGGCGACGCGGCCGACATCGTTGCGGCCGAGATCGAGCAGCATCAGATGCTCGGCGCGCTCCTTCGGGTCGGCCAGCAATTCCTCGCCGAGCGCCTGGTCCTCGGCCGGCGTCGCGCCGCGCGGCCTAGTGCCGGCGATCGGCCGGATCGTCACCTTGCCGTCGCGCACCCGCACCAGGATCTCGGGGCTGGAGCCGACCAGCGAGAAATCCTCGAAACGCAGAAAGTAGAGGAACGGCGAGGGGTTGATGCGCCGCAGCGCCCGGTAGAGCGAGAAGGCCGGCAGCGCGAAGGGCGTCGAGAAACGCTGCGAGAGCACGATCTGGAAGGCGTCGCCCGCCGCGATGTAGTCCTTCGCCTTGAGCACCATCGCCTTGTAGCGCTCCGGGCTCGTGTTGGAGACGGCGTCCTCCGGAAAGGGCAGGGCGTCGCCCGTGAGGTCGCGCGGCAGCTTGGCGTCGAGCGCCTCCACGACCGAGGTCAGCCGCTCCACGGCCAGGCGATGCGCGGCCTCGGCCGAGAGCTCCGGCGAGGGGCGGACCGGCGTCACCAGCGTCAGCGTGTCGCGCACCGCGTCGAACACCGCGATCAGCCGCGGCCGGATCATGACCGCGTCGGCGATGCCGAGCGGATCGGGATTGGCGGGGCCGAGCGCCTCCATCTCCCGGACCATGTCGTAGCCGAGAAAGCCGAAGACGCCGGCCGACATCGGCGGCATGCCGTCCGGAATGGCGATCCGCGATTCCGCCAGCAGCGCACGCAAGAGGTCGAGCGGCTTGCCCGCGACGGATGCGAATTCGCCGAGGCCGCCGCGCGCGGAAGCGCGGGCGATCGAAACTGCGCCGTCCTTGACCCGCCAGATCAGGTCCGGATCGAAGCCGAGGATCGAATAGCGGCCGCGTACCGCGCCGCCCTCGACCGATTCGAGCAGGAACGCGTTCGGCCGCTCGCCGGCGATCTTCAGGAAGGTGGAGACCGGCGTTTCGAGATCCGCCACGAGGCTCGTGGAGACGAGCTGCGTCTCGCCGCGCTCATAGGCGACGCGAAAGGCGTCTTCGCTGGGTTCGATCTGCATGTGCCGTCAATCGTGCCGGTGAATCGATTTGCGCCGGTCAATCAGTTGGCGCCGGTGACTTGGCGGATCGCCTCGCGATTGAGCGTCACGCCGATTTCCTGCTCGAGCTGACGGACGTAAGTCGTCGTTATGTCGTTCGAGAAATCGGTCTTGAAGCGGTCGATCAGCGTCTTCAGCCCCGGATCCGCCGGGTTGATCGGCGGCACCTCGGAAGTCGTGACGCGGTAGACGATCCGGTCGATGCCGTCGGTCGCCGCGACCTGGCCGGCCCCGTCCTTCGGCGTGCGGAACATCTGCGTCACGGCATCGGCCGAGAAGGTCGGGGAGGTCACGTCGCGCGAGAACGGGTCGGAGACCTGCACGACGAGGCCTTCCTCGCTGGCGACGGTGCCGATCGCGGTGCCAGCCTTGATCTTGGCGACCAGCGCCTCGGCCTTGGCGGAGAGCAGCTCCTTGAGCTTGGCCTCGCGCCATTTCGTCTCGACATCGGCCTTGACCTCGTCGAGCGTGCGCTCGCGGGACGGCGTGATGCCGGCGACCTCGTAGAACAGCAGCCCCTCTGCGCCGAGCGTTACGGGCGGGTTGTCGGTCCCCTCGCTCGCCCGGAAGGCGGCGGGAAGGATCTCGCCCTTGCCCGCGAACTCGCCGACCGGCAGGCCGCCGGCATCGCGGCCCTCGCGGTCGACCGCCTCGATCGTGACGAGCGGGATGTCGAGCTTCTTGGCGATCTCGGCGAGGCGCGTGCCGCCGGCCCGCTCGTCCTCGATCTTGACGTTCAGATCGGTCAGGACGGGCCGGCTCTTTTCGGCGGTGAGCTCCTTGCGGATATCGGCCGAGACTTCGGCGAGCGGCTTCACGGTCGCGGGCTCGATCTTGGTCACCAGCACGAGCGCGGTCGAGAGCGCCCCCTTGACCGGCTCGGTGACGGCGTTCTCGGTCGCCGCGAAGACCGCCTCGGCGATCGTCTTGTCCAGCAGGCTCGCCTTGGTGGCCTGCGCGAACAGCATGTCGCGCTCCGTCACCTTGCGCTCCTCGGCGATCTGCTGGAACGTCGCCTGGCCGCTGGTGATGCGCTGGCGTGCCGCCTGCGCCTCATCGAGCGTCGGGAAGGAGAGCTGCAGGAAGGTGCGGCGCTCGGGCGTGCCGTATTTGGCAAGGTCGCGCTCGTAGCGCGTCTTGATCTCGTCGTCGCTGACCTGGATCTTGCCGGCGAGCGCCTCGGCCGTCAGCGGCATGATCAGGATCTTGCGCAGCTCCTGCGTCTTGAATTCCGCCTTGCGAGCCTCGAAGAACTTCGCGAGATCCTCCGGCGTCGGGTCGGGCAATTCGCCGGCGCTCGGCGCGCCGAGGGTGAAATATTCCACGACCCGCTTCTCGCCGACGAAGCGATGCACCAGCTCCACGAAGGTCTGCGGCACGGCGATGCCGCCGCTGACCGCGTCGATGAGCTGCGCGCGCGTCGCGATCCGCCGCTCGCTGACGACCAGCATCTGCTCGGTCATGCCGAACTGGCGCAGCAGGAGCTGGAGATATTGCTGGTCGAACTGGCCGTTCGGGGCGCGGAACTGAGGGTTCTCGCTGATCCGCCGGGCGATCGCCGGGTCGGAGATGCCGAGATCCATCTGGCGGGCGCGCTCGTCGAGCGTCGATTCCTGGACGAGATTCTGCAGGATGCGCTGCTCGATGCCGAGGACGCGCGCCAGATCCGGCGTCACCGGCTGGTTGAGCTGGCGCGAATAGGCCTGGATCTGGCGGTTGTAGATCTCGCGGAACTGCTCGACCGAGATCTCGGTCTTGCCGATCGTCGCGACCGTCTGCGCGCCGAAGCCGCGGAACACGTCCGCGATGCCCCAGACCGCGAAGCTCGCGATGAGCAGCGCCATCAGGGCGAAAAGGACGATCCTCAGGATCCCCTTCTCGAACGCGGTTCGCATCGACGTCAGCATGTCTGAAAACTCGTTCCGATAGACGAAGCGCCCCGAAATGGGGCGCGAAGCGGCGCATAATATGGGGGAGGGGCGCGAGCCGCAACCGTCCGATGCGCCGAGGAGGCTGGACCGGGCCGATCCGGTCGCGCCATCATCGTGAGCGAGGGTGCGTCGGCGGGAGAAGCGGGATCGATCGCACGGAATCGATGGACCGCGTGGAATTCGGAGATTGTTGCGATGATGATTTCTGGGGTTCGTTTCTGGATTGCCGCCTTTTTCATC
This sequence comes from Phreatobacteraceae bacterium, assembly GCA_039808545.1. Taxonomy (GTDB): domain Bacteria; phylum Pseudomonadota; class Alphaproteobacteria; order Rhizobiales; family JBDHTH01; genus JBDHTH01. The sequence goes on from JBDHTH010000127.1 coordinate 6,426, forward strand.
TGCGTCTCGGCCGCATTGGCAGCACCTCGGCCCGCCGGCGCGGCCGATGCCGACGGCTCCAGGGATCACCCGGTCCTGGCGCGGTTTCCCGGCTCCGAGATCGCCTATTTCCGCGAGGCGCGCTTCGACGAAGCCTTCCTGCTGCGCGCCCCTCATGACTACGACGGTCAGGGCCAGGGGCCGCGCACCGGTCCGGAATGGCTGCGGCAGGAGGGCACGGTCACCGAGATCCGCTACGCGATACCGGGCGGCCATTCCTCGCTCGAGGTGATGCGGGCCTTCCGCGAGACGCTGGCTGCCCAGCGTTTCGCGATCGTCTTTGCCTGCACCGACGAGGAATGCTTCTCGGGCCGCTTGCGCAACCCGTTCCGCCTCGGCGAGCGCCTCGACACCACGAATCGCGTGCCTTCGCTCTATGAGGGCCATGCCCGTTACATGCTGGCGCGCCTCGAGGGGCCAGGCGGGCCGACCCATGTCCTGGTGCTGGTCGGCGAGTTCAAGGACCAGACGACCGCCTTCATCCAGGTCGTCGAACCGGAGCGCCGGGCGCCGGCCCCGCCGCCGCCCGCGCCGAAGACCGCCGAATGCCCGCGCTTCATCGGGGAATGGCGCAATGTCGACGCGAAGACCCGCTCGATTCCCAAGGCGGTGATCACCGGGAGCTGCGAGAATGGCAAGTTCGTGCTGAAGGCCTGGGGCGCCTGCGCCGGTAAGCTCTGCGACTGGCCGCCCTTCGAGATGAACTACCGCCCCGCCAACCGCCAGCTCATCGGCGCCGACCGCACCAACTATTCCGACGAAGCCTTCCGCGTGACGCTCGACGAGAACGACCGCCTGCGCATCTTCTCGGTCGTCTCCTATACGGACAACAGCGGCCGCAAGCGCCAGGAGATCACCGACGTGATGGAGCGGGTG
>JBDHTH010000128.1:0-7296 GCA_039808545.1 Phreatobacteraceae bacterium
GGCGCCGGTTTCCCGGCGCCTTCTCGATTCTGACGGCTCCGGAGCCGCGTCAGGCGGCGCTGCGCCGGCTGGCCTTCTTCCGCGTTCCCGTGGAGAGGAAGAGCCGGTCGTCCCCCGCCTCCACCGTCACGGTATCGCCGTCCTTGACCTCGCCCGACAGCACCAGCTCGGCGAGCGGATCCTGCAGGTAGCGCTGGATCGTCCGCTTCAGCGGCCGCGCCCCGTAGACCGGGTCGTAGCCCTTGTCGGCGAGCCATTCGCGCGCCTTCGGCTCGAGCGTGATCGCGATCTTGCGGTCCTCCAGCAGCTTGCCGAGGCGGGCGAGCTGGATGTCGACGATCGCCCCCATCTCGCTCCGCTTCAGGCGGTGGAAGAGGATGATCTCGTCGAGGCGGTTGAGGAACTCGGGCCGGAAATGCCCGCGCACCACCGCCATCACCTGCTCGCGCACCTGATCGCTGTCCTCGCCCTCGGGCTGGGCCGCGAGATATTCGGCGCCGAGATTGGAGGTCAGGATGATCAGCGTGTTGCGGAAGTCGACCGTCCGCCCCTGCCCGTCCGTCAGCCGCCCGTCGTCGAGCACCTGCAACAGGACGTTGAACACGTCCGGATGCGCCTTCTCGATCTCGTCGAACAGCACGACCTGGTAGGGCCTGCGCCGCACCGCCTCGGTCAGCGCCCCGCCCTCCTCGTAGCCGACATAGCCCGGAGGCGCGCCGATCAGCCGGGCCACGGAGTGCTTCTCCATGAATTCCGACATGTCGATGCGGACCATCGCGGTCTCGTCGTCGAACAGGAAGCTGGCGAGCGCCTTGGTCAGCTCCGTCTTGCCGACGCCGGTCGGCCCGAGGAACATGAACGAGCCGATCGGCCGATTCGGGTCCTGCAAGCCCGCCCGCGCCCGGCGCACGGCCTTGGAGACCGCCTGCACGGCTTCGCCCTGGCCGACGACGCGCTTGCCGATCGCGTCTTCCATGCGCAGCAGCTTGTCGCGCTCGCCCTCCAGCATCTTGTCGACCGGCACGCCCGTCCAGCGCGAGACGATCTGCGCCACCCGGTCGGCCGTCACGGCCTCGTCGACGCCGGCCTCCGTCGGCTCGCCCGCCGCCTCGATCTCCGAGAGCTCCTTCTCGAGCCCCGGAATGATGCCATAGGTGAGCTCGCCGGCGCGCTGATACTCGCCGCGCCTCTGCGCGTTGATGAGTTCGTTGCGCGCCTCGTCGAGCTTCTTCTTCAGCTCCGCGGCCCGGCCGAGCTTGTCCTTCTCGCCCTGCCAGGCGGTGGTCAGCGCCGCCGAGCGCTCTTCGAGCTCCGCCAGCTCCTTCTCGAGCCGGCCGAGCCGGTCGCGCGAGGCCGCATCCGTCTCCTTCTTCAGCGCCTCGGCCTCGATCTTCAGGCGGATGATCTCGCGATCGACCGAATCGAGCTCCTCGGGCTTGGAATCGACCTGCATGCGCAGCCGCGCCGCCGCCTCGTCGATCAGGTCGATCGCCTTGTCGGGCAGGAAACGGTCCGTGATGTAGCGGTTGGAGAGCGTCGCGGCCGCCACCAGCGCCGAATCCTGGATGCGGATCTGGTGATGCTGCTCGTACTTCTCCTTCAGCCCGCGCAGGATCGAGATCGTGTCCTCCACGGTCGGCTCGGCGACGAAGACCGGCTGGAAGCGCCGGGCCAGCGCCGCGTCCTTCTCGACATGCTTGCGGTACTCGTCGAGCGTCGTCGCGCCGACGCAATGCAGCTCGCCGCGCGCCAGTGCCGGCTTCAGGAGGTTCGACGCGTCCATCGCGCCGTCCGCCTTGCCGGCCCCGACCAGCGTGTGCATCTCGTCGATGAACAGGATGACGCCGCCGTCGGATGCCTGCACCTCCGACAGCACCGCCTTCAGCCGCTCCTCGAACTCGCCGCGATATTTCGCGCCCGCGATCAGCGCGCCCATGTCGAGCGCGAGCAGCCGCTTGTCCTTCAGGCTTTCGGGCACGTCGCCGTTGACGATGCGCAGCGCCAGCCCCTCGACGATCGCGGTCTTGCCGACGCCAGGCTCGCCGATCAGCACCGGGTTGTTCTTGGTGCGGCGCGACAGGACCTGGATGGTGCGGCGAATCTCCTCGTCGCGGCCGATCACCGGGTCGATGCTGCCCTCGCGCGCCGCCTCGGTGAGGTCGCGCGCGTATTTCTTCAGCGCGTCATAGGCGTTCTCGGCCGAGGCGTTGTCGGCGGTGCGGCCCTTGCGGATCGCCTCGATCGCGGCGTTCAGCGCCTGCGGCGTCACGCCCGCCTTGGCGAGCGCCTTGCCGGCCTCCGAATCCTTCTCCAGCGCCAGCGCGAGCAGCAGCCGCTCGACCGTGACGTAGGAATCGCGTGCCTTCTCGGCCGCCTTCTCGGCCGCGTCGAACACACGCGCCACCGACGGCGCCATATAGAGCTGGCCCGCCCCGCCGCCCTGCACCTTGGGCAATTTGTCGAGCGCCCGCTCGACCTCGGCCTTGGCGACCTGCGGCTGGCCGCCGGCCTGCCGGATCAGCCCGGCGCACATTCCTTCCGGATCGTCGAGCAGCACCTTGAGCAGATGCTCGGGCAGGAACTGCTGATTGCCCTCGCGCAGCGCCAGCGATTGCGCCGACTGCACGAAGCCCTTCACGCGATCGGTGTATTTCTCGAAATTCATATGTCTCTCCTCCCGCGCCCCGAAGCGACGCGCCTGTCGGGCGCGCTTCAGCGCCACCCGCACCTCCCATATGTGTTGCCCTGCGCATCACAGGAAGGGGCACAGCGCAGATTCCGGCCGGAAAACGCGCGGAAAGCGGACGTTGCCAGCCAGCCGCGATCCCCTTAAGACCGCGCGATGCACATCGAAGCCATCCACCGCTATCCGATCAAGGGGCTGTCGCCCGAGCCGCTCCGCGAGGCCGCGCTCACGGCCGGCGGCTACTTTCCGGGCGACCGCCTGTTCGCGATCGAGAACGGCCCCTCGGGCTTCGATCCCGCCGATCCGGTGCATCAGCCGAAGATCAAATACCTCATGCTGATGCGCAACGAATCGCTGGCCCGGCTGAAGACGCGCTACGACGATGCGACCGGCCGGCTGACCGTCACGGAAGGCGGCGCGCTTCGCCTCGATATCGACCTGGCCGAGGAGGCGGACCGCAACGCGCTCTCGGCCTTCCTCAGCGCCTTCATGCCCGATGAGCTGCGCGGCGAGCCGCGCCTCCTCGCGGCGCCGAGCGGCTACCGCTTCACCGATTCGCGGCGCGGCTTCGTCTCGCTGCTCAACCTCGCCTCCGTGGCGGCGCTCGAGGCCGCGATCGGCGAGCCGGTCAACCCGCTGCGCTTTCGCGCCAACCTGCATGTCGCGGGCTGGCCCGCCTGGCAGGAATTCGAGGTCCTCGGCCGGACGCTCGCGATCGGCGAGGTTCGACTCAAGGTGCTGAGCCGGATCGTACGCTGCGCCGCGACCGACGTCGATCCCGGCACCGGCCTGCGCGACCTCTCCATCCCGATTCCGACCGCCCTGATGCGCCGCTTCGGCCATGCCGATTGCGGCATCTATGCCGAGGTCCTGGCCGGCGGCCGGATCCGGCCGGGCGACACGCTGACGGTTCTCGCGTGAAAAGACCCGCCTTTGAATGAAAACGCCCGCCGGTAAGGGCGGGCGTTCGGCAATCCTGCGATCCAATCGGCCGAGCGGGCCGAGAAGCGCTTACTCCTCGCTCGCCCCGTTCGCCGGCGCGTCGGCCGCCGGCTGCTCGCTGGCGACGCCCGCGGGGCTAACCTTGCGGCGACGGCGGCGCACCGGCGCCGCCTCGGCGGCTTCAGGCGCGGGGGCTTCGGCGACATCGTTCGCGGCCGGAGCCGGCGCGACCGGCGGCTGCACCGGCTGCGTCACGATGCTCGACGGCGAGGTGATGAAGGCCGGCAGCGCCGGCGTATCGGCATCCGCGATCTCGACGCGCTCGCGGCGCGGCGGACGGTCGGGACGCGGGCCGCGCTCGGCACGCTCCGCCGGCGGCTGCTCGCCGCCCTGGAAGCGCTCGCCACCCTGCGGGCGCTCCCCCGTCTCGATCCTGTCGAAGCGCTCGCCGCGATCGAACCGTCCGTTACGCTCGCCGTTGCGATCGCCGCGCTCGCCATTGTCGCGGTCGAAACGCTGCGGCCGCTGGAACCGGTCGCCGCGCCGGTAGTCGCCGCGGTCGTTGCGCTGGAAATCGCCGCGATCCTGCCGCTGCCGGTCCTGCCGGAACTCGCCGCGCGGCTGATCCTGGCGCTGATAATCCTGCCGCTGGAAATCCTGCCGGTCGCCGCGATCGTTGCGCTGGAAGTCGCCGCGATCCTGCCGCGGATAGTCGCCGCGCTGGTAATCCTGCCGCTGATAGTCCTGTCGCTGGAAATCCTGGCGGCTCTCGCGGCGCGGCTGGTTCTCGCGCTCGTAGGGAGCCCGCTCGCCGGTCTCGCCGGCTTCGCCCGCCGCACCGCCCTCTTCGACGGTCGGCTGCGGACCGGTGCCGGCGACGAAGCCCTCGGCCTCCTCCTCGCCGTCCTCGTCGTCGCGGAAATCCATGTCGCTGCGATAGATCGGCTGGTTCGGGCTGAACTGCGCCTGGGCCGCCGCGATGATTCGGAAATAATGCTCGGCGTGCTGGAAATAATTCTCGGCGCCGACATGGTCGCCCGACGATTGGGCGTCGCGGGCGAGCTGAAGGTATTTTTCGGCAACGTGGTGGGCGGTGCCGCGCACCTTAACGTCCGGCCCGTTGGATTCGTAAACGCGCGACAGAGGATTCTGACTCTTGCGATTGCGACCGCGCATTCGCTTATTCTGGCCTTGTCTCATCTTACTCGTTCGTCATTGGTGACAGGATATTTCCGCGGCAGGCCGAGCCCGCCGCCATTCTCCGCCCGCCCGATCCTCCCGACCCCGGCAAGCGTGAAGTTCCGCCCCGCGCGCCGCCGCGCGAAGCTCCGCCTGTTTCCGCCATCTGGTGCTTGCGCCGATCGGTTCCGCGCCGCTTGCGCGATCAACCACCTCACAGGCTCCGCGGTTCGGAGCCGGCACATGGACGAGGCAAAACTAGGACTTTTTCAGCTGCATCCCCTGCGGCTGGGCATTGAACGACCTGACATATCCGCTTTCACCGAATTTTCCCATGCGCTATCGCGGCACGGTCCAGATCGAAGCAGCGCAATCGTCTCGGGCAATTCCCGTCCGGGTCCGGCGGATCTATCCCCGCCACCGGCCGCGACGCATCAACGCGTCGAATCTGGCTGCAAACTACCCCTTAATGATGCATTTTCCAAGCATTTTTTTTCGCAGTGCACAGCTAGCGCGCGAAAGACAGGACGCGCGGCCGCCCGCCGAGGTCGCGATGAAGGCTCGGTTCCGGCGCACCCGCCAGCGTTGCGAGGCGCGCCGCCGTCTCGGCCTGATCGAAGCCGATCTCGAACGCCGCGATTCCCTCCGGCGCAAGCAGGCGGCGGATCTCCGGAAAGAGCCGGCGGTAGGCATCGAGCCCGTCCGGCCCGCCATCGAGCGCCAGCCGAGGATCGTGCTCGCGCACCTCAGGGTCCAGTTCGTCGATCGCCGCCGAGGCGATATAAGGCGGGTTCGAAACGATGATGTCGAAGCGGCCGTCGATCGCCTCGGCCCAGTCGCCGCACCATAGGAACGCCCGCTCCTCAAGGCCGTGCCGGGCCGCATTGACTCTCGTGGTGACGACCGCGCCGAACGCCCTGTCGACGCCGAAGCCGCGCGCGTTCGGCAGGGCCGCCAGCAGCGCGATCAGGATGGCCCCCGTGCCAAGCCCAAGATCGAGGATGCGAAGCGGCGCGGCGCGGCGGCCCGCCGCATCGATCGCGCCGAGCACCACCCGCAGCAGCGTCTCGGTATCGTCGCGCGGCTCCAGCGTCTCGGGCGAGAGCGCCAGCTTCAGCCCGGCGAACTCCCCCTCCGAGACGATGCGGCCGATCGGCATGCCGGCAAGGCGTCGTGCCAGCGCGACATCGAGGCGCCGCGCCCGTTCCTCGCCGAGCGGACGTCGCCCGAGCGCCAGCAGCTCCGTCGCGGTGAGGCCAAAAACCGTCAGGACGAGCCGGCGCGCCTCGGCGGCCGCATCCTCGATGCCTGCTTGCGCGAAACGCTGCGCGATTGACCGCCGGACCTCGTCGAACCCCGCCGACGGATCGATCGGGGTCAAAGACCGCCCTCGCCGGCCAGCAGCTCGGCCTGGTGATGGGAGACCAGCGCGTCGATCACCTCGCCGAGCGCGTCGCCGGCGATCACCTGGTCGAGCTTGTAGAGCGTCAGGCCGATCCGGTGGTCGGTGACGCGCGCCTGCGGGAAATTATAGGTGCGGATACGCTCCGAGCGGTCGCCGGAGCCGACCTGGCCGCGCCGGTCGGCGGCACGCTCGGCGTCCTTCTTCTGCCGCTCCGCATCGAACAGGCGGGCGCGCAGCATCGCCATCGCCTTGGCGCGGTTGCGATGCTGCGAGCGCTCCTCCTGCACCACCACCACCGTATTGGTCGGCAGATGCGTGATCCGAATCGCCGATTCGGTCTTGTTGACATGCTGCCCGCCGGCCCCGCCGGCCCGCATCGTGTCGATCTTCAGGTCCGCCTCGTCGATGACGACGTCGACCTCCTCGGCCTCGGGCAGCACCGCGACGGTCGCGGCCGAGGTATGGATGCGGCCGCCCGCCTCCGTCACCGGAACGCGCTGCACCCGGTGCACGCCCGATTCGAATTTCAGCTTCGCGTAGGCACCCGTCCCGCGAATCTCGGCGATCGCCTCCTTGAAGCCGCCCATCGTGCCCTCGGCGACCGAGATCAGCTCGAAGGTCCAGCCCTGCAAAGCCGCATAGCGCTGATACATGCGCAGCAGGTCGCCGGCGAACAGCGAGGCCTCGTCGCCCCCCGTGCCGGCGCGGATCTCCAGGATGACGTTGCGCGCATCCGCCGCATCCTTCGGCAGCAGCGCGACGCGCAATTCATGCGCCAGCCGGTCGGCGCGCTCCTGCAGCTCGCCGCGCTCGATATGGGCAAGCTCGCGCATCTCGCCATCGGCGGCCGGGTCCGCGATGATCGTGTCGAGCCCGTCTAGCTCCGCGACGACCGCGCGATGCGCCTCGATCGCCTCCACCACCGGCTCCAGCTCGGCATATTCGCGCGTCAGCTTCACGTATTGCGCCGGATCTGGCCCCTGGCCGAGCGCGAATTCGATTTCGCGGTAGCGGGAGACGAGATCGGCGAGCTTGGCGGTCGGCAGCGTCGTCACAATTGCACGCCGCGCGCCTCGGCGAAGTC
>JBDHTH010000129.1:0-7268 GCA_039808545.1 Phreatobacteraceae bacterium
CCATCAGCGCCATCTGCCGGAGATAGCGGATATGGCGGGCGATGGAGCGCTGCCGGATGGCGATGACGCCGAAGCGGTCGGCGCGGGTCAGCGCCGTCAGCACGCCGCATTCGGCGATGCCGAAGACGGGACGGTCGGTGCCCTCGCGGGCGACATGCAGGCCGGGGTCGGAATAGCAGGCGATGATGAAGGCGTCGGCGTCGTTGCGGCCCTCGATCTTGCGGCGCAGCGGCATCGGCACGCTGTCGGCATGCGCCTGCGTCTCGATGCCGAACGGACCCTCGGTAAGCGTCTCGCAGACGATCTCGGGGCCGTCCGCGAAACTAAGCGGCGCGACCGCCTCGCGCAGGCCCTGCGTGACCTGTTCGTTCGAGTTCGGGTTGATGACGAGGATGCGGGGTCTGCGCGCCATGGCGTTTCACTCTTCGGCTTCGCCGCCTATTGTTCCTCTCGGCGCGGCGCGCGTCCAGCCGGAGGAAAACATGGCGGAGCCGATCTACGATCTCGTCATTCGCGGCGGCACGGTGGGGACCGCCGAGGGGCGCTTTGAGGCCGATATCGCGGTCAAGGACGGGATGATCGCGGCGGTCGGCCATGGGCTCGGCGCGGGCGGGCGCGACGAGATCGACGCATCGGGAAAATTCGTGCTGCCGGGCGGCATCGACAGCCATGCGCATGTCGAGCAGCTCTCGGCCGGCGGCCTGCTCGGCGCCGACACGTTCGAGAGCGCCACGACCTCGGCGGCGTTCGGCGGCAACACGACGATCGTCTCCTTCGCGGCCCAGCATCGTGGGCTCGACCTCGCCAAGGTGGTGGAGGACTACGCGGCGCTGGGCCGGCGCGGCGCGGTGACCGACTACGCGTTCCACCTGATCATCGCCAACCCGGACGAGAAGACGCTGAAAACGGATCTGCCGGCGCTGATCCGCGCCGGGCATGCCTCGATCAAGATCTTCATGACCTACGATCTCATCAAGATCGACGACGAGCCGCTGCTCGACCTGCTGCTCGTCGCGCGCGAGAACCGCGCCATGGTCTGCGTGCATGCCGAAAACCACGGCATGATCTCCTGGCTCGGCAAGCGCCTCGTCGCCAAGGGCTACACGGCGCCAAAATACCATGCGGCGAGCCATCCGCGCGGCTCGGAGGCGGAGGCGTTCACGCGGCTGATCGCGCTTAGCGAACTGATCGACCAGCCGATCATGATCTTCCACGTCTCCACCGCCGAGGGCGCGGCGGTGATCCGCGAGGCGCGCGGGCGGGGGCTGAAGGTCTTCGCCGAGACCTGCCCGCAATATCTCTTCTTCACCCGGCACGATCTCGACCGGCCGGGGCTCGACGGGGCGAAATGGATGTGCTCGCCGCCGCTGCGCGAAGCCTCCGACCAGGAGGCGCTGTGGCGGGCGCTGGCGCTCGGCGACCTCCAGACCGTGACCTCGGACCATGCGCCCTACCGGTTCGACGAGACCGGCAAGCTCGCGGCCGGACCGAATCCGACCTTCAAGCAGATCGCCAACGGGCTGCCTGGGCTGGAGGCGCGTCTGCCGCTGCTGTTCGACGCGCTCGTCTCGCAGGGGCGGCCGGAATTCTGCGGCAAGGGGCTCGAAGCCTTCGTGCGGCTGACCGCCGCGGCGCCGGCCGAGATCTATAACCTGCCGAACAAGGGCGCGATCCGCCCCGGCCTCGACGCCGATATCGCGATCTGGGACCCGGCTCGGACGGTGACGCTTAGTGCCGCGATGATGCATGACCGCACCGGCTTCACGCCCTTCGAGGGGCGTACCGTAAAGGGCTGGCCGGAGCGGGTTCTCCGGCGCGGCGAGGATCTCGTCGCGGAGGGCGCGCTCAAGGCGGCGCCCGGCAGCGGCCGCTGGCTGGCGCGCACCGGCGGCGCGGCGGCCGAGCCGACCGGCCGGCTCACGGCCGACATGGATCCGGCGACGAATTTCGGCGCGACGCTGCTCTGAGCGCACCTCCCGGCGCAGGGTCTCTATAAGCGCGGCGAATATTCGCCGCCCATTTTTAATTCCCGCCGCGGGTGCCGGCGGCTACGATTTCGGCGGTCGTCGCGGCTCGTATACGGAATACGGCCGCGTGCGCAGGGGAGCCGGATCTTCGTGCGACGCCTGATCATCGAGACCGAATGGACGATCCTCGCGATCGATGGCCGCCAGCGGCCGGCGCGCGGGCTCGCCATCGTCGTCGAGGACGGGCGCATCGCCGATATCACGCGCACGCCGCCGGAAGAGGGCGAGCGGATCGCCGTGCCGGGTGGAATCGCGTTTCCGGGCTTCATCAACCTGCACAACCACACGATCAACGCGCCGCTGTTCCGCGGCATCGTCGACGACCTGCCGCGCCGCGCCATCGGCGAGAGCAAGGTCTATTCGATGCTGATGCCGATGGGCGCGCTGGCGGTGACGCATCTCGACCCCGACGAATTGGAGGCGCTGGTCGGCATCGGCCTCCTGGAGATCGCGCGCAGCGGCGCGACGACCCTGCTCGACCAGTTCCGCCCCGCGCAGGTGCAGACGCTCGCGCTCGCCAAGGCGTGGGGGATGCGGCTTTACGCGGCGCCCTACCTGTTCTCGCCTGCGACCGCGATCGGCGACAAGTCGGTCTCGGATGCCGCCAAGGGCAGCTTCGAGGGGGCAACGGGCCTCGCGGCCTTCGAGGATCTGTTCGCGCGGTTCGACGAGGGCGAGCGCGGGCGCATCCGCGTCATCCTTGGGCCGCATGCGGCCGATTCCTGCGCGCCGGACCTGCTCGGCGAAGCGAACCGGATCGCGCGCGAGCGCAACCTGCTGCTCACCCTGCATCTCGCCCAGAGCCAGGGCGAGGTCGACCGCATCCGGAACGAGCGCGGCATGGGGCCGGCCGAATACATGGCGTCGGTCGGCCTGCTGCGCGAAGGCGTCATCTACGGGCATGGCGTGCATCTCACCGATGCGGAGCTGGACCGGGTCGCCGATACCGGCGGGACGATCGCGCATTGCGCCAATGTCTTCCTGCGCGGCGGCAAGGCGCCGCATATCGCCCGCTTCAAAGCGCATGGCGTCCGTCTCGGGCTCGGCACCGATGCCGAGACCATGGACATGTTCGCGCAGATGCGGGCGAGCGGCTTCGCGGCCAAGCAGGCGACGGGGGCGGGCGATGCCGGCACGGCCGCCGATCTCTTCCACGCGGCGACGATCGGCGGGGCCGACGCGCTGCGCCGCCCCGATCTCGGGCGCATCGCGGTCGGGGCGAGCGCCGATATCGTCGTCGTCGATGCCGCCAAGGCGCATCTGCAGCCGGTCAACGATCCGATCCGCAGCCTCGTCTGGTACGCGAACGCGGCCGATGTCGATACCGTGATCGTCGACGGCAAGCCGATCGTGCAGGGCGGCCGCCTCGCGGGCGTCGACGCGGCGGCAATCGTCCGACGCGGCGCCGAGGCGACGCGGAAGATCTGGGACGAGGCCCGCCGCCGCGGTCATTTCCCCATCGAAGCCGAACCGGACCTTGCGCCATGACACCTGCGGAACAGATCCTCGCCTGGATCGAGGCGGACCGGGAGCGGCTGATCCGCTTCCTTTCCGATTTCGTGAAGATCGAGACGCCGAACCCACCCGGCGACACGCGCGCGGCGGCCGATTTCCTGATCCGCGAGGTCGCGGCCGAGGGCGCGCCGATCGAGATCCGCAAGGCGAAGGAGCATCTGCCGAACGTGGTCGGCCTGTTCGAGGGCGCCCGTCCCGGCAAGCACCTGGTGCTGAACGGCCATATCGACGTGTTCCCGGCCGGCGATCCGGCAGGCTGGCAGCGCGACCCCTGGAGCGGCGACGTCGCGGACGGCAAGATCTTCGGGCGCGGCGTGGTCGACATGAAATGCGGCACGACCGCGTCGATCTTCACCTATCTCTATCTCCACCGCCTGCGCGACAGGCTCGCCGGCAGGCTGGCGCTGACCTGCGTCTCCGACGAGGAGACGGGCGGCACCTGGGGCTCGAAATGGCTGGTCGAGACCTTCCCCAAGGAATTCCTCGGCGACTGCATGCTGAACGGCGAGCCGAGCGTGCCGAACATGGTGCGGTTCGGCGAGAAGGGCACGCTGCGCATCGTCTTTGAGGTCGACACGCCCGGCGCGCATGGCGCTTACACCCATGCCAGCAAGAACGCCATCAAGCTGATGGCGGACCTCATCGAGGACCTCTACCGGCTCGAGGGGCTGGCGGTGGCGCAGGACCAGGCGCTTCGCAGCGCCATCGAGGCCGGATACGGCGCGCTCGATGCGGGCGTCGGCAAGGGCGCCTCGACGATCATCAACAAGGTCACGGTGTCGGTCGGCGTCATCCAGGGCGGCGTGAAGATCAACATGCTGCCGGGCCATTGCCGGATGGAGGTCGATATCCGCCTGCCGGTCGGGCTGACCCACAAGGGGCTGCTCGCCGAGATCGAGACGATCATGAAGCGCTATCCGGAGGCGCGGATGGCGCCGGTCTGGACGCATTCCTGCGAGCCGACCGTCAGCCCGCCGCAGCATCCGATGATCGACATCGTGAAGCGGACCGTCGTGGGGCTCGGCCGGCCCGAGCCCGCGACCGCCGTCAGCCTCGGCGCGACCGACGCCAAGCACTGGCGGCAGAGGGGCGTGCCGTCCTACGTCTATGGCTGCCGGCCGAACAACATGGCCAAGCCCGACGAATGGGTCGACATCGAGGAATACCTGCACATCCTGCGCACGCATGCATTGGCGGCCTGCGCCTATCTGACGAGCGAGGAATGACCATGAGCCGACATCTCATCCAGCGATCGGCCCTGCCGGGCATCGCCGACAGGGAGATCGCCGGCGCCGTCCGGGCCGGGGAGCGGGTCTATCTCAGCGCCGGCAACGCGCTTCTGCCCGACGGAACGGTTGCCGGGATCGGCGATCCGGCGGCGCAGGCGCATGCCGCGCTCGATCGGCTCGAGGCGGCGCTGAAGGATGCGGGCGGCTCGCTCGCGAACCTCACCAAGCTGACCACCTGCATCGTCGACCGCGACTACCGGGCGGCGATCTACGGGGCGATCGCGGCGCGGCTGCCGGACGTGCACCCGGTCTCCACCGGGCTCGTGGTGCCGGGGCTGGCGCTGCCGGAGCTGATGGTCCAGATCGACGCCGAGGCGGCGATCCCCTCGGCGCCGGCGCGCAAGACGCGCCCCTACAGCTTCGAGAACTGGCACGGCCAGGGCTTCGCCTGGCAGGGCTCGATGGTGGTCACCACCGACAACGAGGCCTTCGTGCGCGGCCAGACCGGGTCGCGCCTCGACCATTCCGGCTCGATCGCGCCCGGCCGCCGGATCGCCGATGCCGGCGCGCAGGCCGACATGGCGCTCGCCAACCTGAAGACGCTGCTGGAGGAGGCCGGCGCGTCGATGGACGAGATCTGCAAGATCACGGTCTATATCAGCGACCGCGCCTATCGCGCCGCCGTCTATCCGATGATCGGCAAGCATTTCGGCGGCGTCCGGCCGGTCTCGACCGGCATCGTCACGCAGGCCTTCGCGCGCGCCGACATCCTGTTCGAGATCGACGTGGTGGTGATCCCGAAGCAAGGCGGGGCGCCGCACAAGCGGCTGCGGCCCTACAACTCCAACACGGCGGTCTACGGCCAGACCGGGCAGCGGCTCGACTGCGAATTCTGCATGGCGGTGGTGGCGGGCGACCGGGTGATCCTGCGCGGCCAGACCGGCATGGGGCTCGACCATGTGCTGCACGGGCGCGGCGATGCGACGGCGCAGGCCGAGAAGGCGATGGACAATGTGGAAGAGCTTCTGCGCGATGCCGGCGCGAGCCTGGCGGATGTCGCGAAAGCAACCGTCTTCGTCACCGAGCGCGACTATCTGGAAGGCGTCAACGCGGCCGTGCTGACGCGCTTCGGGGCGCAGCCGCCGGCCTTCACGACCGTGATCGTGAAGGGGCTCGCGAGCCCCGACCTCATGATGGAGGTCGACATCACGGCGGTGATCGGAGGCGCGCGATGACGTTTTCGATCGCCGGGCGCTGCGCCCGCACCGGCATGTTCGGCGTCTCGGTCACGACCTCCTCGCTGGCGGTCGGCTCGCGGTGCCCTTACGTGAAGGCCGGGGTCGGCGCGGTGCTGACGCAGAACCGCACCGATCCGCGGCTCGGTCCCCTGGCGCTCGACCTCCTGTCGCGCGGCTTCGATGCGCGGCAGGCGATGGACGCGGTCGTCGCGGCGGCGGGCGATCCGCGCCGCTGGCGGCAGCTCGCGATCGTCGACCGCGACGGCCGGACCGCCGCCTTCACGGGCGCCGATGTGCGCGGCGAGCGCGGCGAGGTGCACGGCAAGGGCTGCGTCGCGATCGCCAATATCGTCCGCTCCGCCGATGTGCCGGCCGCGATGGTGCGCGCTTTCGAGGCAGAGCCTGATCAACCGCTCGCCAGCCGCCTCATCGTGGCGCTTCAGGCGGGCGAAGAGACCGGCGGCGAATTCGTGCCGCTCGTCTCGGCGGCCGTGCTGGTCGCCGACAAGCAGCCCTTTCCCTATGTCGATCTCCGAGTCGACGGCGCCGAGGACCCGATCGGCGTCCTGGCACGTCTCTGGCATGACTACGCGCCGAGCGCCGACATGTATGTGGCGCGCGCGGTCGATCCCGAATCCATCGTCGTTCCGCCTCCGCCTCCGCGCTGAAAGGAGACAAGCATGCGTCGCCGTCTTTTCCTTGCCCTGTCGCTCGCCGCAGGATTCGCCGTCGCGGCGCCCGCCGCGCAGGCCCTCGCGCAATCCTCGATCCGCGTCGCGGTCGGCACCACGCTCAACAACCTTGATCCGGCCAAGACCACGATCGGCGACGAGTACATCTTCGTCCATCTGGTTTTCAACGGGCTGTCGCGGATCGATCACGACCTGAACGTGAAGCCGGACCTCGCCGAGAGCTGGACCGCCTCGGAGGACCTGAAGACCTGGACCTTCAAGCTCCGGCAGGACGTGAAGTTCCATCACGGCAAGCCGTTCGAGGCCGAGGACGTGATCGCGACCGTCACTCGCATCCTCGATCCCGCGACCGGCTCGCGCGCCCGCACCAGCCTCGAAATGGTCGACAAGGTCGAGGCGATCGACAAGCACAGCGTGAAGTTCACGCTGAAATTCCCCTATGCGGGCTTCGCCGACATCTTCGCGGACCGGCAGCTCCGCATCCTCGCCAAGGACCGGATCGCCGATATCTCGACGGCGCCGGTCGGCACCGGGCCGTTCAAGTTCAAGTCCTGGGCGCCGGGCGAC
>JBDHTH010000130.1:0-7256 GCA_039808545.1 Phreatobacteraceae bacterium
CGCCGCGCCATGAAGCGCGCCGTGCAGTCGGCGATGCGTCTCGGCGCCCAGGGCATCCGCATCAACTGCTCGGGCCGTCTCGGCGGCGCCGAGATCGCGCGCCTGGAGTGGTATCGCGAGGGGCGGGTGCCGCTGCACACGCTGCGCGCCGATGTCGACTACGGCACCGCGACGGCGCATACGGCCTATGGCACCTGCGGCGTCAAGGTCTGGATCTTCAAGGGCGAGATCCTCGAGCACGATCCCATGGCGCAGGACAAGCGCCTGGCCGAACCCGACAGCGGCCGCCCGCGCCGCGACGCGGCGTAAGGCCCGATAAGGTCAAGGAAGCAGAACGATGCTGCAACCCAAAAGGACGAAGTTCCGCAAGCAGTTCAAGGGCCGCATCCACGGCGCCGCGAAGGGCGGGACCAATCTCGACTTCGGCCAGTTCGGCCTGAAGGCGCTGGAGCCTGAGCGCGTCACCGCGCGCCAGATCGAAGCGGCCCGCCGCGCCATGACCCGTCACATGAAGCGTGCCGGGCGGGTGTGGATCCGCGTCTTCCCGGACGTGCCGGTCACCAAGAAGCCGACCGAAGTGCGCATGGGCAAGGGCAAGGGCGGCATCGAGTTCTGGGCCGCCAAGGTGAAGCCGGGCCGGATCATGTTCGAGCTCGACGGCGTGCCGGTCGAGCTCGCCAAGGAAGCGCTCGCGCTGGCGGCGGCCAAGCTGCCGATCAAGACGCGCTTCGTCGAGCGCATCGCGGAGTGAGGGTAGAACCATGAAAGCGTCCGACATCCGCACCATGACGGTCGACCAGCTCGGCGACGAAGTGCTGAAGCTGAAGAAGGAGCAGTTCAACCTGCGCTTCCAGCGTGCCACCGGCCAGCTCGAGAGCACCTCGCGGATTCGCGAAGTGCGCCGCGATATCGCCCGGGTGAAGACCATCCAGGCTCAGAAGCTGGCCGAGGCCGGCAACAAGAAGGGTTGAGGCCATGCCTAAGCGCGTGCTGCAAGGCGTCGTGGTCAGCGACAAGCAGGACAAGACCGTGGTGGTCAAGGTGGAGCGCCGCTTCACCCATCCGCTGCTGAAGAAGACCGTCCGGCGGACGAAGAACTACCATGCCCATGACGAAGCCAATGCCGTGAAGGTTGGCGAGACGGTGTGGATCGAAGAGACGAAGCCCCTGTCGAAGCTGAAGCGCTGGGTCGTCGTCGAAGGCCAGCAGGCCGAGTAATTCGGTCGGCAAGTGATTTTTACGGGGCGGCACCCTTCACGTGGGCTCATGTGAAGGGTAAAGCAGCCTCGGTTCGTAAGAGAAGTGGCAATCAGGCTCCGTGCGCGTCGCCATAGCGAGACCCACGGACCCCAAAGGCAAGAGGACGGCGCGTCATGATCCAGATGCAGACCAACCTCGACGTAGCGGATAATTCCGGTGCGCGCCGCGTCATGTGCATCAAGGTGCTCGGCGGCTCGAAGCGGAAATATGCCCGTGTCGGGGACATCATCGTCGTTTCCGTGAAGGAGGCGATCCCGCGCGGCCGCGTGAAGAAGGGCGACGTCATGAAGGCGGTCGTCGTTCGCACCGCCAAGGACATCCGCCGCGCCGACGGTTCGGTGATCCGCTTCGACCGCAACGCGGCCGTGCTGATCAACAACCAGAAGGAGCCGGTCGGCACGCGCATCTTCGGGCCGGTTCCGCGCGAGTTGCGCGCCAAGAACCACATGAAGATCATTTCGCTCGCGCCGGAGGTGCTGTGATGGCCGCCAAGATCAGGAAGGGCGACAAGGTCGTCGTCCTCGCCGGCCGCGACAAGGGCCGCTCGGGCGAGGTTCTCCAGGTGATTCCGAAGGAAGAGCGCGCCTTGGTGCGCGGCGTCAACCTCGTGAAGCGCCATCAGAAGCAGTCCGCGACGCAGGAAGGCGGCATCATCTCGAAAGAGGCGCCGATCCACCTGTCGAACATCGCGATCGCCGACCCGAAGGACGGCAAGCCCGTCCGCGTCGGCTTCAAGACCCTGGACGACGGCCGCAAGGTTCGCGTCGCCAAGCGTTCCGGAGAGAAGATCGATGGCTAAGGCCGAGAAGTACGAGCCGCGGCTCAAGAAGCATTACGAGGACGTCGTCCGTCCCAAGATGATCGAGCAGTTCGGCTACAAGAACCCCATGGAAGTGCCGGTGATCGAGAAGATCGTCATCAACATGGGTGTCGGCGAGGCGACGGGCGACACCAAGAAGGTGCAGACCGCGGCGGCCGACCTCGCGTTGATCGCCGGCCAGAAGCCGGTCGTCACGCGGGCCCGCAAGGCGATCTCGAACTTCAAGGTTCGCGAGAACATGCCGCTCGGCGCCAAGGTGACGCTGCGCAAGACGCGCATGTACGAGTTCGTCGACCGTCTGGTGACGATCGCTCTGCCGCGCGTCCGCGACTTCCGCGGTCTCAACCCGAAGAGCTTCGACGGGCGCGGCAATTTCGCGCTCGGCATCAAGGAACACCTCGTTTTCCCCGAGATCAACTACGACAAGGCGGAAGCGATGTGGGGTATGGACGTGATCGTCTGCACCACCGCCAAGACCGACGAGGAGGCCCGTGCTCTCCTCAAGGCGTTCAACTTCCCGTTCCGGCAGTGAGGGCATCCGCCTTCAGACGCGGAGAGGAGATCTAAGGCCAATGGCAAAGAAGAGTTCTATCGAGACCAACAACCGCCGCCGGCGGACGGTCAAGAAGTTCGCCGGCAAGCGCGCCCGGCTGAAGGAGCTGACGGCGAACAAGGAGCTTCCGATCGAGGAGCGCTTCGCGGCCGTGCTGAAGCTCGCCAAGCTGCCCCGCAACGGCAGCAAGACGCGCATCCGCAACCGCTGCGAGGTCTCGGGGCGTCCGCGCGCCGTGTACCGCAAGCTCAAGATGAGCCGTATCGCGCTGCGTGAGCTCGGCGCCCAGGGCAAGGTCCCCGGGCTCGTGAAGTCGAGCTGGTGAGGAGGAGCCCGTCATGGCGATGAACGATCCCCTGGGCGATCTGATCACCCGCATCCGCAACGCGCAGATGCGCCGCAAGTCGAAGATCTCGACGCCCGGCTCCAAGCTGCGCGCCCGTCTCCTGGACGTGCTGCAGGCCGAGGGCTATATCCGCGGCTACACCAGCGTCGACCAGGGCGCCGGACGCACCGAGTTCGAGATCGAGCTGAAGTACTTCGACGGCGAGCCGGTCATCCGCAAGATCGAGCGGGTGTCGAAGCCGGGCCGCCGCGTCTACTCGTCGGTGACCAACATGCCGCGCGTCGCGAACGGCCTCGGCGTCACCATTTTGTCGACGCCGAAGGGCGTCATGGCCGATCACGAAGCCCGCGACAAGAATGTCGGCGGCGAAGTGATCTGCCAGGTGTTTTAACAGCAGTTCTGATCGGAGACGGATCCATGTCTCGTATCGGCAAGAAGCCGGTTTCCGTGCCGTCCGGCGTGACCGCGACGGTCGACGGGCAGAACGTCAAGGTCAAGGGACCGAAGGGCGAGCTCTCGTTCGTGGTTCCGGAAGATGTTGACGTGAAGCTCGAGAACGGCGCCATCAAGGTCGATCCGCGTACCCCGACGGATCGCGCCCGCGCCATGTGGGGCCTCTCGCGCACCCAGGTCGCGAACCTCATCGTCGGCGTCACCTCGGGCTTCGAGAAGAAGCTCGAGATCACCGGCGTCGGCTACAAGGCGGCGGTTGCGGGCAAGAACCTGCAGCTCTCGCTCGGCTATTCGCACGATGTCGTGTATCCGATCCCGGCCGGGATCACGATCACGACGCCGAAGCCGACCGAGATCACCATCGCCGGCTCCAACCGCCAGCAGGTCGGGCAGATCGCGGCCGAGATCCGCGAGTTCCGCCCGCCCGAGCCCTACAAGGGCAAGGGCGTCCG
Source organism: Phreatobacteraceae bacterium (assembly GCA_039808545.1). Lineage (GTDB taxonomy): Bacteria > Pseudomonadota > Alphaproteobacteria > Rhizobiales > JBDHTH01 > JBDHTH01. The sequence goes on from JBDHTH010000130.1 coordinate 3,885, forward strand.
CTATGCGGGCGAGTTCATCTTCCGCAAGGAAGGCAAGAAGAAGTAAGGCAAGAGAGAAAGCTTCGAAATGGCTTACAAGGATGCAACTGAGCGTCGCAAGGCGCGTGTCCGCCGGTCGCTGGGCCGTGTGGCGAATGGGCGTCCGCGTCTGTCGGTCCATCGCTCGTCCGAGCACATCTATGCCCAGGTCATCGACGACGAGGCGGGTCACACCATCGCCTCGGCCTCGACCCTGGACAAGGATCTGCGCGCGAGCCTGAAGACGGGCGCGAATGTCGAGGCCGCCAAGGCGGTCGGCAAGCTGGTCGCCGAGCGCGCGACCGCGGCCGGCGTCAAGCAGGTGGTCTTCGATCGCGGCGCCTTCCTCTATCACGGGCGCGTCAAGGCGCTCGCCGAGGCGGCGCGCGAAGCCGGCCTCGAATTCTGACGAACAAGCGAGAATAGATCCATGGCTAGAGAGCGTGAGCGCGAAGAGCGCGACAGCGAGTTCGTCGACAAGCTCGTTCACATCAACCGCGTCGCCAAAGTCGTGAAGGGCGGCCGCCGCTTCGGCTTCGCCGCCCTCGTGGTGGTCGGCGACCAGAAGGGCCGCGTCGGCTTCGGCCACGGCAAGGCGCGCGAAGTGCCGGAGGCGATCCGCAAGGCGACCGATTCCGCCAAGCGCGCCCTGGTCCGCGTGCCGCTGCGCGAGGGGCGGACCCTGCATCACGACACGACCGGCCATCACGGCGCCGGCCGCGTCGTCCTGCGTGCTGCTCCGGCCGGCACCGGCATCATCGCGGGCGGCCCGATGCGCGCCGTCTTCGAGACGCTCGGCATGCACGACGTCGTCGCCAAGTCGCTCGGCTCGTCGAACCCCTACAACATGGTCCGCGCGACCTTCGACGCCCTCAAGCGCCAGGACAGCCCGAAGAGCGTCGCGGCCCGCCGCAGCCTCAAGGTCTCGACCCTCCAGGCGCGCCGCCAGGACGTCGAGCCGGCGGAAGCCTGAGCCGAAAGGAATTAAGTGATGTCGGCGAAGAAGACGGAGAAAGGGTCGGTCACGATCGAACAGATCGGCAGCCCGATCCGCCGCGAGGGTGATCAGCGCGCGACGCTGATCGGCCTCGGCCTCAACAAGCTCCACCGCACCGTGACCCTCGAGGACACGCCGTCGGTGCAGGGCATGATCCGCAAGGTCAAGCACCTCGTGCGCGTCGTCGAGACGCGCTGAGGGGAGGGCGACATGAAACTCAACGAAATCAAGGACAACGAAGGCGCCTCCAAGGGCCGCATCCGCGTTGGCCGCGGCATCGGCTCCGGCAAGGGCAAGACCGGCGGCCGCGGCGTGAAGGGCCAGAAGTCCCGCACCGGCGTCGCCGTGAAGGGCTTCGAGGGCGGCCAGATGCCGCTGCATCGGCGCCTGCCGAAGCGCGGCTTCAAGAACATCTTCGCCAAGTCCTACAACGAGCTGAACCTCGGCGACCTCCAGGATGCCGTCGACGCCAAGCGTCTCGACGCCGGCAAGCCGGTGACGGTCGAGGCGCTGGTGGAGGCCGGCATCGTCCGCCGCGCGCTCGACGGCGTCCGCCTGCTCGGTCGCGGAGAGTTGAAGGCGAAGGTCTCGCTTGAAGTGGCCGGCGCCACCAAATCGGCTATCGCTGCGGTCGAGAAGGCCGGCGGCTCCGTGAAGGTGCTTGCGGGCAAGCCCGAGGCTGCCGAAAGCTGATCCCTCGCGGATCTCACGAAAAGCGGAGCCGCGGGGCCGGAAGGCGCTGCGGCTCGATTGCGTCTTGGAGCCTGCTTCCTTCGGACGATTCCGTTTGAAGGGTCGAAGAAGTCTCCAACTCTTCCGAGATTGATCACGGCCTGCGGCGCGACCGGTCCGGTCGCAGCCGCAGCGGGATCCAGAAGGAGCGCCAGCCATGGCATCGGCGGCCGAACAACTCGCAGCCAACCTCAATTGGGGCGCGCTTTCGCAGGCGACGGATCTGAAGAAGCGCCTCTGGTTCACGCTCGGCGCGCTCGTCGTCTATCGTTTCGGCACCTATGTGCCGCTGCCGGGCATCAACCCGGAAGCCTTGCAGGAGGCCTTCCGCCAGGCGCAGGGCGGCATCCTCGGCCTCTTCAACATGTTCTCGGGCGGCGCGGTCGGCCGCATGGCGATCTTCGCCCTGAATATCATGCCGTATATCTCGGCCTCCATCATCATCCAGCTCCTCACCACGATCTCGCCGCAGCTCGAGGCGCTGAAGAAGGAGGGCGAGTCCGGCCGCAAGCAGATCAACCAGTACACCCGCTACCTGACCGTGATCCTGGCCGTCTTCCAGGCCTTCGGCATCGCGGTGGGCCTGGAGGGCTCCGGCAACATCGTCGCCGAGCCCGGCATGTTCTTCCGCATCTCCACCGTCATCACGCTGACCGGCGGCACGATGTTCCTGATGTGGCTCGGCGAGCAGATCACGGCGCGCGGCATCGGCAACGGCACCTCGCTGATCATCTATGCGGGCATCGTGGCGGAGCTGCCGGCGGCGCTCGCCCAGACGCTGGAGCTCGGCCGGCAGAACGTCATCTCGACGCCGCTGATCCTGACGATCATCGTCATGTCGATCGCCGTGATCGCGTTCATCGTCTTCATGGAGCGCGCCCAGCGCCGGCTGCTGATCCAGTATCCCAAGCGCCAGGTCGGCAACAAGGTGTTCGAGGGCAACGCCTCGCATCTGCCGCTGAAGCTGAACACCTCGGGCGTCATTCCGCCGATCTTCGCGTCTTCGCTGCTGCTGCTGCCGACGACGGCCGCCACCTTCAATTCCGGCAACGCGCCGGAATGGCTGACCAACATCACGACGCTGCTCGGCCATGGCCGGCCGCTCTACATGGTCCTCTACGTGGCGCTGATCATCTTCTTCGCCTTCTTCTACACCGCGATCGTCTTCAACCCGAAGGAGACGGCCGACAACCTGAAGAAGTACGGCGGCTTCATCCCCGGCATCCGTCCGGGCGAGCGCACCGCGGAATATATCGACTACGTGCTGACGCGCATCACGGTCGTCGGCGCCGCCTATCTCGCCATCGTCTGCCTCATCCCGGAGATCTTGATTTCCTATGCCGCCATGCCGTTCTATTTCGGCGGTACGTCGCTTCTCATCCTGGTCAGCGTGACCATGGACACGGTCAGCCAGGTCCAGGGCTACCTGCTGGCGCATCAGTATGAGGGGCTGATCAAGAAGTCGCGACTCCGGGGGCAGCGTCGATGAGAATCATACTGTTGGGACCGCCAGGGGCGGGCAAGGGCACGCAGGCGCAGCGCCTGGTCGATAGATACGGCATCGTCCAGCTCTCGACCGGCGACATGCTGCGCGCCGCCGTCGCGGCCGGCACGCCGGTCGGCCT
>JBDHTH010000131.1:0-7235 GCA_039808545.1 Phreatobacteraceae bacterium
ACGACGACGCCCTGGACGATCCCCGGCAACCGGGCGATCGCCTATGCGCCGAAGGTCGCCTACGGGCTCTACCGCGTCACCGCGGCCCCGGCCGAGAACTGGGCGAAGACGGGCGACACCTATGTGCTCGCCGACGCGCTCGCCGAGGAGGTCTTCAAGGCCGCGAAGGTCGAGGGGTTCGAGAAGGTCCGCGCCCTGACGGCCGACGAGCTCGGCGGCCTGACGGCGCTGCATCCGCTGAACGGCGCCGGCTACGATTTCGACGTGCCCCTCCTCGCCGGCGACCATGTGACCGACGAGGCCGGCACCGGCTTCGTTCACACCGCGCCCGGCCATGGCCGCGAGGATTTCGAGATCTGGACCGGCAATGTCCGCGCGCTGATGGCGCGGGCCATCGATACCCGCATCCCCTACACGGTCGACGGCGACGGGTTCTACACCGACGAGGCGCCGGGCTTTAAGGGCAAGCGCGTCATCACCGACAAGGGCGAGAAGGGCGACGCGAACGACGCGGTCATCAAGGCCCTGCAAGCTGCCGGCAACCTCGTGGCGCGCGGGCGGCTGAAACACCAGTATCCGCATAGCTGGCGCTCCAAGAAGCCGGTGATCTTCCGCAACACGCCGCAGTGGTTCATCGCCATGGACAAGCCGATCGCCGACGGCCCCGGCGGCGCGGCAAAGCAGGGCGACACGCTGCGCAACCGCGCGCTTTCGGCGATCCGCGCGACGCGCTGGGTGCCGGCGGCGGGCGAGAACCGCATCACCGGCATGATCGAGGCCAAGCCCGACTGGGTGATCTCGCGCCAGCGCGCCTGGGGCGTGCCGATCACGGTGTTCGTGCATCGCGAGACGGGCGAGATCCTGAAGGATGCCGCCGTCAATGCGCGCATCCGTGCCGCCTTCGCGGCCGAGGGCGCGGATGCCTGGTTCACGGACAGGGCCGGGGCGCGCTTCCTCGCCCCCGACTACGATCCGGCCAATTACGAGAAGATCGACGACGTGCTCGACGTCTGGTTCGATTCCGGCTCCACCCATGCCTTCACGCTGGAGGATGCGAGAGCCTTCCCGGCCTTCGGCGACCTGAAGCGCAAGGTGAATGGCGGCAACGACACCGTCATGTATCTGGAGGGCTCGGACCAGCATCGCGGCTGGTTCCACTCGTCCCTCATCGAAAGCTGCGGCACGCGCGGGCGCGCGCCTTTCGACGTGGTGCTGACGCACGGCTTCTGCCTCGACGAGAAGGGGCAGAAGATGTCGAAGTCGGTCGGCAACGTCGTCGCGCCGCAGGACGTGATCAAGCAGTCGGGCGCCGACATCCTGCGCCTCTGGGTCGCGGCCTCGGACTATTCGGACGACCTCCGGATCGGCAAGGAGATCCTGAAGACCTTCGTGGAGACCTACCGCAAGCTGCGCAACACCTTGCGCTGGATGCTCGGCTCGCTCGCGCATTTCGATGCCGCGCAGCGGGTCGAAGTCGCCGAGATGCCGGAGCTGGAGCGGCTGATGCTGCACCGGCTCGCCGAGCTCGACCCGGTGATCCGGCAGGCCTATGCGGATTTCGACTACAAGAAGGTGATCTCGGCGCTCTCCTATTTCATGACCGCCGACCTCTCGGCCTTCTATTTCGACATCCGCAAGGACGCGCTCTATTGCGACGCGCCCTCGAGCCTGCGCCGGCGCGCCGCGCTCACCGTGCTCGACGAGCTCTTCCGCGCCATCACGGTGTGGCTGGCGCCGATCCTCGCCTTCACGAGCGAGGAAGCCTGGCGCTCGCGCTATCCGGAGGCGGTCTCGGTGCATCTGGAGACCTTCCCGGAGATCCCGTCGGAGTGGCGGAACGACATCCTCTGGCAGCGCTGGGAGACCATCAAGCGCGTGCGCCGCGTCATCACGGGCGCGATCGAGGTGAAGCGCGCCGAGAAGGCGCTCGGCTCCTCGCTGGAGGCTGCGCCGATCGTTTATGCGAGCGATCCCGACACGCTGGCGATCCTTGCGACCGTCGATCTCGCCGAGATCGGCATCACCTCGCTCGCGAGCCTGGTGGAGGGCGACGGCCCGGCCGACGCCTTCCGCCTCGACGAGGTGAAGGGCGTATCGGTGGTGGTGGAGGCCTCGCCCTATCCGCGCTGCGCCCGCTCCTGGCGGCGCGTCGCCGATGTCGGCTCGGACCCGCAATGGCCCGACCTCTCGGCGCGCGACGCGGCCGCGATGCGCGAGATCGCCGCGAGGGCCGCATGAGCCAGGCGGCGGGCAAGATACCCGCCGTCCCGGCCCGGCATGTCCTCAGGCTCGGCCTCATGGTCGCGCTCGCGGTCTTCGTGATCGACCGCGGCTTCAAATACTGGATGCTGAACGTCTACAAGATCGAGGAGATGGGCGGCTTCGCGCTGACGCCCTTCTTCGAGGTCGTGATGGCCTGGAATCGCGGCATCTCGTATGGCTGGTTCCAGCAGCATTCCGATCTCGGGCGCTGGATCCTCGTCGCCGTGATGCTCGCGGCGACCGGCCTGCTCTGCCATTGGCTGTGGCGCGCGCGCACGCTGATCGGCGCGACCGGCCTCGGCATGATCATCGGCGGCGCGCTCGCCAACGCGTTCGACCGGGCCTATTACGGCGCGGTCGCCGACTTCTTCCATTTCTACATCGGCTCGTTTTCGTGGTATATCTTCAATATCGCCGATATCGGTATCGTTGCCGGCGTCGTCGGACTGATCTACGAGGCGTTCTGGGCTCCCGAGGACGCCGACGGCAAGGCTTGAGGGCCTGAAAGCGCGGACCGCCCGCCTCCCGACCGGATTTCGGGGAGTCGGATTTTGGCCTTAGTGTCGGGCTATTGGGGCGGCACGCATGAGAGGACGGTCGCGGGAGCGACGCAGTTTCAAGGGTTTGGGCAGTTTCGAGGACTTGGCAGTCATGGTCGTTCGAGGGAAGGTTTTTTCACGGCTTGCGACGGGCGGGCGGATCGCGTTTCTCGCCGCCGCGATCGCCGTCACGGGCGCCGCGATGGGGCCGGCCAGCGCGCAGAACGCCGACACCGATACCGGCGACGGCTCGTTCTTCAAGGGACTCGGCGAGAAGCTGTTCGGCACCGAGCGGGAATCCACGCAGGATTACCGCCGCCGCGCGCCGCTCGTCGTGCCGCCGAACCGCGAGCTCCGGGCTCCCGAGGATCCGGAGCGCCTCGCCGCCAACCCGGCCTGGCCGAAGGATCCCGACGAGATCCGCAAGCGCCGCGAGGAAGAGGAATTGCGCACGCCGATCGACGTGCTGCGCGGCCGTCCGGACCGCGTCATGTCGCGCGAGGAGCTGCGCCGCACCCGCGCCAACCTGCCGCAGACGCCCGGCTTCCGCGATCCCGATTTCCGCGGCGACCGGCCGATCTCGCCGACCCAGATGCGGGCGTTGTCGCCCAAGAAGGAGCTGGTGTTCAACGGCGAGCCGAAGCGCCGCACCCTCACCCAGCCGCCTGCGGGCTATCAGACGCCCTCGCCGAGCCAGCCCTACACGACGGGCGATACCGAGACGGTCGGCAGCAAGCTCGGCGACGGGCTGAAGAAGCTCTGGCCCTTCTGATCCGGGCCGAACGGCCTGAACCTCAAAGCGCCGCCTCCGGGCGGCGTTTTCGTTGGCGGCGCTGTGCTGCCGAGGATGCCGCGCTCCCCGTGCCATCTCGCGGTTTCGAGCGAATTGGCAGCGCCAAAACGCCATGGACGTCCCCCGCCTTCTCGCCAGCGACGGTGGACATTTCTGACCTGAAACATTATAACATTCCGACTCCTGACCGCGAGCTTGATACCACGATGACCCATGATCATCTGCATGCCGTGAAGACGGGCGTCGCGACCGCCCCCGGCGCGCATGCGCATGATCACCATCACGGTCATCGGCATGCGGCCCATCATCACGCCGCCGATGCCCCGCGGCCGGCCAGCGTCGCGGCCGCGCCGAGCGCCCTGCTGGCGCCCGCGGCGCTGCGGCTTGCCTGCGCGGCCGCGGCGCTGATCGCGCTGTGGTCGGGCGTTGCCTGGGCGATCGGATAGCGCCATGCATGCCCCGAAGCCCGGCGGCGACGTCATCCGCCTGCACGACCTGACGCTCGGCTACGACCGGCATCCGGCCGTCCACCATCTCGACGGCGCCATTCAGCTTGGCGCGCTGATGGCGGTGGTCGGCCCGAACGGCGCCGGCAAGTCGACGCTGCTGAAGGGCATCGTCGGCCTCTTGAAGCCGCTGTCGGGGCAGATCGAGCTCGGGGCGCTCACGCCGCGCGACATCGCCTACCTGCCGCAGATCGCCGATATCGACCGCAGCTTTCCGATCACGGTCGCGGAATTCGTCGCCATGGGCTGCTGGCGGCGGGCCGGCCTGTTCGGCGGCGTCGCGAAGGCGGATCGCGAGCGGGTCGGGGCCGCGATCGCGACGCTTGGCCTCACGGGCTTCGAGGGCCGGCCGATCGGCACGCTGTCGGGCGGACAGATGCAGCGCGTGCTGTTCGCGCGGCTGATGCTGCAGGACGCGCGGGTGATCCTGCTCGACGAGCCCTTCACGGCGATCGACGCGCGCACCACCGCGGACCTCCTGGCGATCGTCCGGCGCTGGCATGGCGAGCGGCGCACCGTCATCGCGGTGCTGCACGATTTCGAGCTGGTGCGCGAGAGCTTCCCGGAGGCGCTGCTGCTCGCCCGCCAGCCTGTCGCCTGGGGCGCCACCGACGCGGTGCTGACGACGCCCAATCTCGACGCGGCGCGGCGGATGATCGAGCGTTTCGACGATCATGCCGACATCTGCCACCGGCACGTGGCGTGAGCGGCCCGCGATGACGGCTTACGATTTCCTGATCGCGCCCTTCGCGGAATTCGCCTTCATGCGCCGCGCCCTCGTCGGCACGCTGGCGTTGGCGCTCGGCGGGGCGCCGGTCGGCGTCTTCCTGATGCTGCGGCGCATGAGCCTGACGGGTGACGCGATGGCGCATGCGATCCTGCCGGGTGCCGCCATCGGCTATCTCGTCTCGGGCCTGTCGCTTGCCGCGATGACGCTCGGCGGCTTTTTCGCGGGGCTGGTGGTGGCGGTCGGGGCCGGGCTCGTCGCCCGCACGACGATCCTGAAGGAGGACGCTTCGCTCGCCTGCTTCTACCTGATGTCGCTGGCGCTCGGCGTCACGATCGTCTCGCTGAACGGCTCCAATGTCGACCTGATGCGCGTGCTGTTCGGCCAGGTGCTGGCCCTCGACGACCCGACGCTGCTGCTGATCGCGGCGATCGCCACCACGAGCCTTGCCGCGATGGCGCTGATCTGGCGGCCGCTGGTGCTCGACAGCGTCGATCCGGCCTTCCTGAAATCGGTCAGCCGGGCCGGCGGGCCGGTGCATGTCGTGTTCATGGCGCTGGTGGTGCTGAACCTCGTCGGCGGCTTCCATGCGCTCGGCACGCTGCTCGCGGTCGGGCTGATGATGCTGCCGGCCGCCAGCGCCCGCTTCCTCACGCTGCGCCTCGCGCCGATGGTGCTCCTGGCGATCGGCCTCGCGATCCTCAGCGGCGTCGCCGGACTGCTGATCTCCTATCACGCGGGCTGGCCGACCGCGCCCGCCATGATCCTCGTCGCCGGCACGCTCTACATCGCCGCCATGCTGCTCGGCCCGGTCGACGGACTCATCACCCGCAACATTCCCCGCAGACATCTGGAGGCCTGACGATGCTCGCGCTTTCCCGCCGCACTCTCCTCGCCGCGCCGCTGGCGCTCGTTCTCGCGCCGCGCGGCGCCGCCGCCCAAACCACGATCCCGGTCGTCGCGACCTTCTCGATCCTCGCCGACCTGGTGCGCGCGGTCGGCGGCGAGCGCCTCTCGATCACCAGCCTCGTCGGGCCGGACGGCGACGCGCATGTCTATACGCCGAAGCCCGACGACGCGAAGGCGGTCGCGGCCGCCCGCCTCGTCTTCGTCAACGGGCTCGGCTTCGAGGGCTGGATCGACCGGCTGGTCGCCGCCTCGGCGACGAAGGCGCCGCGCATCGTCGCGACGCGCGACGTGAAGCCGATCGCCGCCAAGGACGAGCATGACCACGATCATGGGCACGACCACGGCAAGACCGATCCGCATGCCTGGCAATCCGTGCCCAACGCCAAGCTCTACGTGGCGGCGATCCGCGACGGGCTCGTCGCGGCCGATCCGGACGGCAAGGCAACCTATGAAGCCAATGCGAGCGCCTATCTCGCCAAGCTCGACGTGCTCGATGCCGAGATCCGCGCCGCCTTCGCCAAGGTGCCGCCGGCCGAGCGGCGGATCATCGCGTCGCACGACGCCTTCGGCTACTACACGGCGGCCTATGGCGTGAAATTCATCGCGCCCTCGGGCGTGTCGACCGAGAGCGAGCCCTCGGCGAAGGACGTGGCGCGCATCATCCGCGAGGTGAAGCGGCTCAAGATCAAGGCGGTGTTCATGGAGAACATCACGGATACGCGGCTGATCGAGCGCATCGCCAAGGAGACGGGCGCGAAGATCGGCGGCCGCCTCTATTCAGACGCGCTCTCGGGCCCCGGCGGGCCTGCCGCGACCTATCTCGACATGATGCGCCACAATCTTTCAATGCTCACGGCGGCGCTGACCGCGTAGGTTCGATCGGCCGGCCGGCCCGTCACCCCTCACCCTGCCCCTCTCCCGCAAGGGGCGAGAGGGGACACTCACGAACGGTTTCGCCATTCTCCGGATCGCCGGTTGGCGAGACCCGGCCTGCCATCGTTCTCCTCCATTTTCTGCCCATTTGTTCGAGTTTCTATTATATAGATAGATATTAATTGCCATCAACAACGACAGACTACCGCCGTATTGGTTTAACGCTACGTATTGAATTAAAATCTTTGCTATTTTTATTAAAAAACTTCGGTTTGTATATTAGGAAACTCAACGATAACTAAATAAGACTTATCCATTCTTTCTTTAGCGATATGCTTTATATTTCATTCAATAAGAGCGTCCTGAAACGCCTGATAGGAATATGAAGATTTTCTGATAATGTCTTTCATTTCTGAGGTTACTTGCGGGAACTCGAAGCCATCCCAAGGACCTAAGCGTAAAGATAGCTTGGCCAATTCCGGGTTGCATCGTGGGTTAGTTGAGGAGTGGTTCCGAGTGCTGATATTTAGTTTCGGCAAAAATAGCGCAAGGCCGCCGGCTGTGATGCAGAATACGAGCACAAGAATTGCGCCGCGCCACTTCAAACGAAACTCCTCAAGCTATCG
>JBDHTH010000132.1:0-7153 GCA_039808545.1 Phreatobacteraceae bacterium
CAGCGTCACGTCGAAGCGCTCGCGCAGGCGGCGCCGGATCTCGGCCTCGATCAGGTTGGTGCAGGTCAGCATGCGCAGCCACAGGCGCAGCTCCGCCTTGTGGTTGCCGGGCGCCTCCAGCGCCATGGTCTCGGCGTCGAGCGGGAAGGCGAGGTCGCTCGTCTCGGCCATCACATCACCTCGCCGCCCGCCACCGCGATCGCCTGGCCGTTGATGGCGCCGGCCTCCGGCCCCGCGAGCCAGGCGACGGCGTCCGCCACCTCGGCGGGCCGCACCAGCCGGCCCTGCGGATTGCCGTCCGTCAGCCTGGCGATGATCTCGGCCGGGTCCTTGCCGGTGCGCTGCCGCACCGCCTCCACGCTCGCCGCGACCATCTCGGTATCGGCATAGCCGGGGCAGACGGCGTTGACCGTCACGCCGCTCTTGGCGTTCTCCACCGCCAGCGCCCGGACGAGGCCGAGCACCGCGTGCTTGGCGGCGCAATAGGCCGAAACGTAGGGGTAGCCTTTCAGCGACGCCGTCGAGGCGACCGCCACGATCCGCCCCGCGCCGCGCGCCTTCATCCCCGGCAGCACCGCCTGCACCGCATGCACGACGCCGAGCACGTTCAGGCGGAACATCGCCTCGAACTGCGCCGCGCTCGTCTTGTGGAAGGGCGCCGTGACGACGCCCCCGGCATTGGCGACCAGGACCTCGACCGGCCCCCGCCGCTCCGCCGCCTCGCCGAGCGCGACCGACAGCGCTTCCGCATCGGTCACGTCCGCGACCGCGTAGCCGCTGGCCCCGCCGGCCGCGACCTGCGCGGCCAGCGCCTCGACCCCGCGCCCGACGATCGTGACGCGCGCCCCGTCATGGGTGAAGCGTTCGGCGATCGCCGCGCCGATGCCGCGCCCGCCGCCCGTCACCACCACGTGCCGTCCTTCGAAACGATTCATGGCGTTCTCATGGGCTTCGCCCGATTGCCTCTTGCCAGGACGAGTTATTTCAAGCTTAAAATACTTATCCGGGCCCGGCAAGGCTGTCGCGCCGGCTTCTGCGGCAAAGCATCTTGCGGCTTTTCCCCATACGCGGGATGGTCGCGGTCACGGGGCCGAAAAGCCCGGCAATGAGGGGAGTTAGGCGAATGCGGAAGATCACGGCGGCGCTGGCCGCGATGGCGCTCATGGCGGGCACCGGCCTCGCGAGCGCCCAGGAGAAGGTGAAGATCGGCGTCATCGTGACGCTGTCGGGCCCCGCCGCCCTCCTCGGGCAGCAGGCGCGCGACGGCTTCAACCTCGCGGTCAAGCAACTCGGCAACAAGCTCGGCGGCATCGAGGCCGAGGTGATCGTCGTCGACGACGAGCTCAAGCCCGACGTCGCGGTCAACAAGGTGAAGACGCTGCTGGAGCGCGACAAGGTCGACTTCGTCGTCGGCCCGATCTTCTCCAACGTGCTGCAGGCGATCCACAAGCCGGTGGTCGATGCCGGCGCCTTCCTGGTGAGCCCGAACGCCGGCACCTCGAACTTCGCCGGCAAGCAGTGCCACCCGAACTTCTTCGTGACCTCGTACCAGAACGACCAGAACCACGAGGTGCTCGGCAAATACGCGCAGGACAAGGGCTACAAGCGCGTCATCATCATCACGCCGAACTACCAGGCCGGCAAGGACGCGGCGGCCGGCTTCAAGCGCCACTTCAAGGGCGAGATCGTCGACGAGATCTACGTGCCGCTGAACAACCAGGACTTCTCGGCCGAGATCGCCAAGATCGCCGCCGCCAAGCCCGACGCCATCTTCACCTTCATGCCGGGCGGCCTCGGCGTCACCTTCGTGAAGCAGTACCGCCAGGCGGGCCTTGCCGATCAGGTGCCGTTCCTCTCCGCCTTCACGGTCGACGAATCGACCCTGCCGGCGCAGCAGGACGCCGCCATCGGCTTCTTCGGCGGCGCCAACTGGGCCCCGAATTTCGACCTCGCGATCTCCAAGAAGTTCGTCGTCGACTACGAGGAGGCGTACAAGAACGTCCCCGGCACCTATGCGATGCAGGCCTTCGACGCCGCGATGCTGATCGACGCCGCGATCAAGGCGGCGGGCGGCAAGCTGACCGACAAGAACGCCATCCGCGCCGGCCTGCGCAAGGCCGACTTCAAGTCGCTGCGCGGCGACTTCAAGATGGGTCAGAACGGCTACCCGATCCAGGATTTCTACCTGGTGAAGGTCGCCAAGCGCGCCGACGGCAAGTTCCAGACCGAGATCGTCCAGAAGATCTTCGACGACTATGTCGACGTCTACGCCAAGGACTGCCAGATGCCGAACTGACGGCATTCCGCCCAGCGCGCGCCGCATTTCTCTTCGTCATGGCCCGGTTTGTCCGGGCCATGACGTAAGGCACCGAGCACCACCAGCCGTGAATATCGATCGGACCTAGGGACAACGATGTCGACGACGCTGCTGTTCATCCAGACGTTGAACGGGCTGCAGTTCGGCATCCTGCTGTTCCTGGTCGCGGCCGGGCTGACGCTGGTCTTCGGCGTGATGGATTTCATCAACCTCGCGCATGGCGTCCAGTACATGGTCGGCGCCTATCTCGCGGCGCATTTCACCGCGATGACCGGCTCCTTCTTCGCCGGCCTGGCGCTCGCCCTGCCGTCCGCGCTGGCGATCGGCCTCGTCCTCGAGCTGCTCGTCTTCCGACATCTCTACGACCGCGACCATCTCGACCAGGTGCTCGCCACCTTCGGCGTCATCCTGTTCCTCAACGAGGCGGTGCGCGTCGTCTGGGGCTCGGCGCCCCTCTCCGTGCCGGTGCCCGAGATGCTGTCCGGCTCCGTCCGGGTGATGGACGGGCTGCTCTATCCGGTCTACCGGCTCGCGATCATCGGCTCGGGCCTCGCGGTCGCGGCGCTGCTCTATGTCCTCGTCAACCACACGCGGCTCGGCATGCTGGTCCGGGCCGGCGCCTCGGACGCGCCGATGGTGGCGGCGCTCGGCGTCAATATCCGGCGGCTGTTCACGGTGGTGTTCGGCTTCGGCGCGATGCTGGCGGGGTTCGCGGGCGCGATGGTCGCGCCGATCCTGTCGGTGGAGCCCGGCATGGGCGACAACCTGCTGATCCTCACCTTCGTCGTGCTGGTGATCGGCGGCATCGGCTCGGTGCGCGGCGCCTTCGTCGCGGCGTTGCTGGTCGGCGTGGTCGACACGGTCGGCCGCTCCTTCGGCCCCGACCTCCTCAAGCTGATGATGCCGCCCTCCGCCGCCAGCCAGACGGGCCGGGCCGTCGCGCCGATGCTGATCTACATCCTGATGGCGGCGGTGCTCTATTTCCGCCCCGCCGGCCTCTTCCCGGCGAAGGCCTGAGCGATGATCGCTTCGCGCTTTCCTTATGTGGCGGCGATCGCCTTCGCCGCCCTCGCGCTGCTGCCGCTCGGCGCGATGCTGTCGGGCGACGGCTTCCTCCTGTCGATCGGCACGCGCGTCATGATCTTCGCGATCGCCGCGATCTCGCTCGACCTGATCCTCGGCTACGGCGCGATGGTCTCGTTCGGCCACGCGGCCTTCATCGGCATCGGCGCCTATGCGGTCGGCATCCTGTCGGCGCATGGCGTCACCGACCTCTTCGCCCATCTCGCGGCTGCGCTCGCCGCCGCGGCGCTGTTCGCGCTCGCGACCGGCGCGGTCTCGCTGCGCACCAAGGGCGTCTACTTCATCATGATCACGCTCGCCTTCGGGCAGATGATCTACTTCCTTGCGGTCTCGCTCGCGGCCTATGGCGGCGACGACGGGCTGACGCTGCCCGGCCGCTCGACGCTGCTGGGTTCCTCCGTCCTCAAGAGCCCGCAGGCCTTCTACTACCTGACCCTGATGGCGCTCGCGGCCGTCTATCTCCTCTGCCGCGCCATCGTCGGCTCGCGCTTCGGCCGCGTGCTGCAGGGCACCCGCCAGAACGCGGTGCGCATGCAGGCGATCGGCTTCGAGCCGTTCCGCTACCAGATCGTCGCCTATGTGATCGCCGGCATGCTGGGCTCCGTCGCCGGCGTCCTGCTCGCCAACCAGGCCGAGTTCGTCAGCCCCGCCTACATGTCGTGGCAGCGCTCCGGCGAATTGATCTTCATGACCGTGCTCGGCGGCATCGGCACGCTGACCGGCCCGCTGATCGGCGCCGCCGCCTATCTGCTGCTCGAGGAGGTGCTCTCGCATGTCACTGAGCATTGGAAGATCCTGTTCGGGCCGTTCCTGATCCTGGTCGTGTTGTTCGCGCGCGGCGGCATCGCCGGCCTCCTGAAGGGGAGGGGGCTGTGACGATCCCGCTGCTCGAGGTCGAGACGCTGCGCAAGAACTACGGCGCGCTCGTCGTCACCGACGCGGTCTCGTTCGACGTCCTGCCGGGCGAATTGCATGCCATCATCGGCCCGAACGGCGCCGGCAAGACGACGCTGATCCACCAGCTCTCCGGCATGCTGCCCTCCAATTCCGGGCGCGTGCTGTTCTCGGGCGAGGACGTGACCGGCCTCTCCATGGCGGCGCGTGTGCATCGGGGGCTCGCGCGTTCCTTCCAGATCACCTCGATCATCCCGGCCTTCACGGCGCGCGACAATGTCGCGCTCGCGGTGCAGGCCCGCAGCGGCTCCAGCTACCGCTTCTTCGGCGACCCGCGGCGCGAGGCGGCGCTCAACGGACCGGCCGAGGCCGTGCTCGCCGAGGTCGGGCTCGGCGACCGCGCCGACCGCGTCGCCGGCACGCTGTCCCACGGCGAGAAGCGCCAGCTCGAGCTCGCCCGCGCGCTCGCCACCGAGCCGAAGCTGCTGCTGCTCGACGAGCCGCTGGCCGGCACCGGCCACGAGGAATCGGCCGCCGTCGTCGCCATGCTGAAACGGCTGAAGGGGCGCTACGCCATCCTGCTGATCGAGCACGACATGGAGGCGGTCTTCGCGCTCGCCGACCGCGTCAGCGTGCTGGTCTACGGCAAGATCATCGCGTCCGGCGCCCCGGCCGCGGTGCGCGCCGATCCGCTCGTCCGCCAAGCCTATCTCGGCGAGGACGCGTGATGCTCGAGATCGCCCGCCTCCAGGCCGCCTATGGCGACAGCCAGGTGCTCTTCGACATCTCCTTCTCGGTCGGGCGCGGCGAGGTGGTGACACTCCTCGGCCGCAACGGCATGGGCAAGACGACCACCGTCTCGGCGATCTTCGGCCTCGTGAAGTCGAAATCCGGCCGCGTCGCCTGGGAGGGCGAGGACCTGGCGGGCCGCGCGCCCTTCGCCATCGCCAAGAAGGGGCTCGGCCTCGTGCCGGAAGGGCGCCACGTCTTCCCGACCCTCGATGTCGAGGAGAACCTCGTCGCCACCGCCTCCACGCGCAACGGCGCGCGCTGGGCGCTCAAGGACGTCTACGCTTTCTTCCCGCGCCTCGCCGAGCGCCGCCGCAACATGGGCAACCAGCTCTCGGGCGGCGAGCAGCAGATGCTGGCGATCGGCCGCGCGCTGATGACCAACCCCAAGCTCCTCGTGCTCGACGAGGCGACCGAGGGCCTCGCGCCGCTGATCCGCGCCGAGATCTGGGCGGGTCTCGCGGCGCTGAAGGCCGAGGGGCAGGCGATCCTCGTCATCGACAAGCATGTCGACGCGCTCCTGCCGCTCGCCGACCGGCACGTGATCGTGGAAAAGGGCCGCGTCGTGTGGACCGGCACCAGCGCCGAGCTCGCCGCCGATCCGGGCCTGAAGGACCGGTTCCTGCATGTCTAGGGCGCGGCGCGGCGGCTCATCCGGCGGATGCGCGGTTGCAACCCGCGCGGCCCCGCCTTAAGGCCGCGCCATGGATCAGCTTCGCCCCCTCCCGACCCTGCGCTGGCTCGCCGCGCTCCTCACGCCCGGCGCCGGCCCGTTCGCGACCCGCGCCGGCCGGCACGGCCTCTCCTTCACCGGCATGGCGCGCGACGCCGTCATGCGCCACATCGCCAAATACGGCGCCCATGAGCCGGAGCTGACCGCCTGGATGGACGCCTATCTCGCGGCGCGCCCGGCCGACGGCATCGTCGTCGATGTCGGCGCCAATATCGGCTGGCACGCGCTGCACGCGGCCCGCCAGCCGCGCGTCACGGCGGTGCTGGCCTGCGAGGCCGACGGCCTCAACCTTTCGCTGCTCCAGAAAAGCGCGCGCGAGAACGGCGCCGACAAGCTGCTGATCGCCCCTTGGGCGATCTCGGACCGGCGCGGCCTCGTGCGGTTCAACAGCTACAAGGAGTCCAATCTCGGCCGCCATTCCGTGGTCGCGGACCATGGCCACGGTGCGCGCCAGGTGCCGGCCTTCAGCCTCGACGAGACGCTGGCGATCTTCGCCCTCGACGCGGCGCCGATCCATCTCATCAAGATCGATGTCGAGGGCTACGAGTTCGCGGTGCTCGACGGCGCGCCGCAGGCGCTCGCCCGCGCCGCCGCCGTCATGCTGGAATTCTCGCCCGAGCTGATGCGGGGCGGCGGCATCGACCCGGCGCGGGTCATCGATCCGCTGCGCGCGGCTGGGTTCTCGGCGCATCGGCTGGAAGCGGAGCGCCTCGCGCCGCTCTCCTTCGAGGCGGTCCGCGCCATCGGCACGCAATGCGACCTGATCTGGACGCGCTGAATGCGAGGACCCCCGTTCACCCTGCCGCCGCGAATTCCTCGCCGCCACGGCCGCGCCGGAGTTAGGATCTCGGCATGCAAGCCCCTCGTAATGCTGGACAACCCGCCAAGGAGCGCCCCATGAAATCGATGACCGCCGGCATCACCCCGGCCGGCACGGGCCTTGAGAACATTTCCTGGTCGATCCTCGGCCAGACCTATGTCCCCAAGCATCTCAGCGAATCGTCCTTCTCCTGGCACGCGACCTTTCCGGACGGCACCTTCGTGCCCCCGCATGTCCACCCGACCCAGGACGAGTTCCTCTACATCCTGGAGGGCAGGCTCGATTTCTGGCTCGACGGCAAGGAGAGCCAGGGCCTGCCGGGCGATCTCGTGCGCCTGCCGATGGGCCAGGCGCACGGCATCTTCAACAAGAGCGGCGCCCCCGCGAAATGCCTGTTCTGGGTCTCGCCCGCCCGCCGCCTCTACGACCTGTTCTGGGCCATCCACAACATGCGCGAGCAGGTGCCGGCCGAGGTCGTGGCGCTCTCGGCCCGCTACGAGATCGACTTCCTGCCGCC
>JBDHTH010000133.1:0-7128 GCA_039808545.1 Phreatobacteraceae bacterium
AGCCTTGCCCAGACGATCGTCCGCGACACGCCGCTCCTCCTGTTTGACGAGCCCACCAGCGCGCTCGACCTCCTGCACCAGGTACAGGTGATGTCCGTGCTGCGCGGCCTCGCCGATGCGGGGCGGATCGTGGTCGTGGTCCTGCACGACCTCGGAACCGCCGCGCGCTGGGCCGACCGGATCGTCGTCCTGCAGGAGGGCGCGCTGGCCGGGGACGGGCCCGCCGAGGCCGTCGTCACGCCCGCCATGCTCGCCCGCGTCTACGGCGTGGAGGCCCGCGTCGAGCGCTGCTCGGCGGGCCGGCTGAACGTCATCGTCGACGGCCTCGCGTCGTCCGCCGCACATCCATGAACTCGGAAACAGCCATGCCCCTTCTCAACGCCAGGACCAGGATCGCCCTCGCGGATCCGAAAGCCGTCCTCGACCAGCTCTGCGAGCATCTCGGCGAGCACGGGCTGCGGCTGCAACGCTCCGAGGACGGCGCGACCATCGAGTTCGACGGCCGCCGCGGCCGGCTTTTCGTCGGCGAGAGCGCCCTGCTCGCGCTGGCCGAGGCGCCGGACCTGGCAGGCCTCGACGCGGTGAAGCAGATGATCGCCGGCCATGTGATCGAGTTCGCGGCGCCGGCCGCCCCCGTGATCGCATGGTCGGGCGACGGGAGCGACGTCGCGGCGCCGACCGGGCTGCGGATGCTGACCGTCACGGATGTCGAGGACCTGACGCCGCATATGCGCCGCATCCGCTTCTCCGGCGAGGCGCTTGCGCGGTTCGACGACATGGCGGCGCTGCATGTGCGGCTGTTTCTGCCGGAGCCCGGCGCCGAAGCGCTGCTTCCCGCCGATGCCGGCATCGACGCGCCGCTGCCGCACGGCGAGGGCGTCGCGGTCCGCAAATACACGATCCGCGAGATCGACGTTGCGGCCGGGACGCTGGCGATCGACTTCGTCGTCCATGGCGACGCAGGACCAGGCACCGCCTTCGCGCGCCGGGCACGGGCCGGCGACCGGATCGGCATGGCGGGGCCGGGCGGGCGCGGATTGCGGCCGGCCGGATGGCATCTGTTCATGGCCGACGAGACCGGCCTGCCGGCCGTCGCCCGCATGCTGGAGCATCTGCCGGCCGATGCCCGGGGCGCCGCCATCATCGAGGTCGCGGATCGCGGCGAGGAGCAGCCGCTGCGGCATCCGCCCGGCGTTTCGCTGCGCTGGCTGCATCGGGGCGAGGCCGAGGCAGGATCCACGACGCTGTTGCAGGATGCATTCTCGCAGCTTGCATGGCCGACTGGCGATGCTCCGCTCTATCTCTGGGCGGCGGCGGAGCATGCGGCCGCGAACGCGCTGCGGACCGCCGCCCGGCAGGTTCTGGCGAGCCGCGCCGGCGAGCACCTGATCGTGAGCTATTGGCGCCAGGGCATCGCCTGATCCGGCGATATCCCGATGGCGGCACGGGCTCCCGGCAGTCCTCGGGAGCGCTCGCATGTCGACCCGAACACGCTTCGAAAACGATGGAAGCGTCAAACGACAAGGGGCCAATACTATCGGCTTTCAGCAATTCTCTGTTCGATTGCCTGGAATTATAACTTCTAAAATCTACGATATATTTGTTGCGCAATCCGAAAACTTCCCCCAAGGCGATCGCTCGATCGAATGTCAACCTTCGAGGTCGCCCTGATGACTGCCCAGCCCGACGCCAATCCCGTATCGCTTCCGAAGCGCGCGACGCTCGACGCCTCCCCGGCCGACGTGCTGCGGCGCCTGCCGGCGCTCGACCGCGTGATGGTCGTCGTTCGCCAGGGCGGCGCGACGCATGAGCGCATCGGCCGCGTCGAGCGCGTCGCGGTCGAGGGCGGGGTGCTGCGCATCGAAGGCGCCGCGCATGACTCGACCGTCGATCTCGGCGGCATCGACGCGATCGTGCTCGATACGACGGGCACGATGAAGGACAAGGTGCTGCCGCGCCTCGACGCGATGCGCGGCGATGCCGTCGCCTTCAGCGTCATCGGGCTCGAGGGGCTCGAGCCCTTCGCGGCCGGCCTCGGCGGGCTCGGCGGAAGCGAGCGGCCGGCGGGCGAGAAGCCGCAGCAGGAATCGCCCGTGCTGGCGGAGGACGATCCCGGCAGCGTGCCGCTCAAGGCGGCGGCGGCGAGCGGCGCGGAGGTCGTCATCGCGATCACGGCGCCGGGCATCGCGCAGCGCTGGCGCGGCGTGATCGAGGCCGTGAAGCCGGCCATGGGCTTCGCGAATGTCATGACGGCCGATTTCCATCTGCATCTGCGCGGCGGCGCCGTGGCGGGCTGGCGGGCGGCGCTCGACGGCGACCGCTGCACGATGATGGCGGAGGATGCGGACGGACGCCCCACCGGCCTCGTCCTGGAGGGGCCGCGCGCGGCCTTCCAGGCGCCGTGAACGCGATGACGGATGCGCATCCGCGCGCGACATGGATCGATCCGGCGACCGGCGGCGCGGTGGACCGCGCCACGGTGCTGCGCGCGGCCGCGGCGAGGCCCGTCGTCCTCCTCGGCGAAACCCATGACGTCGCCGAGATTCATCGCTGGCAGCTGCATGTCGCGAGCTTCCTGAACCTCCTGCGGCCGCATATGGCGATGGGGTTCGAGATGTTCCCGCGCCGGCTGCAGCCGGTCCTCGACCGCTGGGTGGCGGGCGAGTACCGGACCGCCGAATTCATCGAGGCGTCGGGCTGGTTCGATGTCTGGGGATTCGATCCCGAGCTCTATCTGCCGCTGTTCCACTTCTGCCGGCAGCAGGGCGTGCGCATGCTGGCGCTCAACTGCAACCGGCCGCTCGTGACGCGCATCGGCAAGGAGGGATGGGACGCGGTGCCCGAGGCGGAGCGCGACGGCTTGACGCCCGCCGCGCCGGCGACCGCGGCGTATCGCCGCTATCTCTTCGAGATCACCGGCGGCATCCGGCCGGGACGCGATTCGACCGCGCCGGAGGATCCGCGCTTCGATCGGTTCGTGCGGGCGCAGCAGGTCTGGGACCGCGCCTTCGCCTGCAACATCGCGGCGGCCCTTCGTGACGATCCCTCGCTCTTCGTGGTCGGCATCATCGGCCGCGGGCATCTCGAATTCGGCCACGGCACGCCGTTCCAGCTCCGCGATCTCGGGATCGAATCGGCGGTCCTGCTCCCGGGCACCACCACCAAGCTTCCGATAACCGGCATCGCCGACGCCGTGTTCAGGCTCGATGAACCGGAGCCGGCCTCAACGTTCCGGCGCCGGATGCCGACCGCGTGACAGGCTCCATCACACACCAGATTTTAATTCCTCAAATGAATATCTGACAGCTCTTTGTATTTACTCAAAATAATAAGTTCATGAGGCCGGCAAACTATCTTCTTTGTTTGTAATAATTCGACCTAATTATCTTTGACTCAACTCAATACGATTCTTTATTCGCCCATTGCGACGACTTCGTGGTGGGGAATACACATGAATATCGGGCTGGGAAGAAGGGGCGACTGGCGGAGGCCGGTGGCGATGGGAGTGCTGGGCGCGCTGCTGCTGGCCGTGCCCGCCGCCAAGGCGCAGACGCAGAGCGAGGAGGAAAAGCGCAAGGCCGAGGCCGCGCCGCAGGCCGTCCCGCTCGATACGATCAGCATCTTCGCCGACCGCAATCCGCGCCAGGTCCTCGACATTCCGCAGACCGTCACGGTGATCCCCCAGGAAGAGATCGAGAAGCGGCAGGTGCGCGACATCCAGGATCTCGTGCGGTACGAGCCGGGCGTCACCGTCAGCCGCCAGACGAGCGGCACCGATCCGTTCGGCAACATTACCGGCTTCAACATTCGCGGCGTCGGCGGCAACCGCGTGCAGATGCTGATCGACGGCACCCGCGTCATCGAGCGGATCACCGACGGCAACCGCGACTTCATCGACATCGACAACATGAAGGCGGTCGAGATCATCCGCGGTCCGGCCAGCGTGCTGTGGGGCGCGGACGCGCTCGGCGGCGTCGTCGCCTTCGCGACCAAGGATCCGGCCGACTACCTGAAGGGCCGCCCGTTCGGCGGCAGCGTCGGCGTCACCTTCGACAGCTTCGACAATTCGCTGCGCAACAGCGCGTTCGTCGCGAGCCAGTTCGGCCAGTTCCAGTTCCTGCTCGGCCTGAGCTACCGGATCGGCGAGGAGGGCAAGCTCAGCAAGGCGCGCCCCGACGGCGGCATCTGGGGCTGCCCGCGCAATCCCGAGGCGATCCGCTGCAACGAGCTGAACCCGCTCGAGCGCCGCGACCTGAACTTCATCGGCAAGATCGTCTGGACTCCGGACGCGATGAACGAGGTCAAGTTCACGGGCGAATACGTGCGCAAGCACTCCACCATCGATCAGCGCTACGATCTCGGCCTTACCGGCACGACCTACAATATCAGCTATCTGCGCGATCAGGAGCAGACGCGCTACCGCGCGACGCTTGCCCACACCTACACGCCCAATCTGGGCTGGCTCGATCGGCTACGCTGGCAGCTCTCCTGGTCGCCGCAGGAGCGCGAGGTGACCGGCACGAAGCTTTCGCGGAGCACCATCACGTCGCAGGTGAGCCGGCTCGAATACCTGCACGACTACAAGGAGCAGTTCTACGAGGGCGATCTGCAGCTCAACTCCTCGTTCCGCTTCGGCGGCATCGAGAACCTGCTCACCTACGGCCTTTATGCCAATCTGACCAAGACCGACTATCGGCGACGCGACATCACGACGAACCTGACCACGGGCGTCGTCACCACCGTGAATGCCGGCGGGTTCAACTTCGCGAACGCCGACACGATCCGCTTCGACGGCTATCTGCAGGACGAGATCAAGTTCTTCGACGGGCGCCTGACGATCACGCCCGGCGTGCGCATCGCCCATTACAATCTCGATCCCCGCCCGGATCCGTTCTACGTCGTGGTGCCGGGCAGCGAGCCGAAGCAGGTCGAGACGACGAAGTTCCTGAAGCAGATCGGCGCCGTCTACAAGCTCAACGACTGGCTGTCGACCTATGCGCGCTATGCCGAGGGCTTCAAGATGCCGACCTCGGAGCAGCTCTACACCTCCTTGCCGAGCGTCGGGTTCAACCTCATTCCGAACCCGAATCTGCGGCCCGAAGCGGTGAAGAGCTACGAGCTCGGCCTGCGCGGCAAGCTCGACAAGGGCTTCTTCTCGTTCGGCGTCTTCAAGTCCGACTACAAGGACTTCATCCAGAGCTTCGTCTTCCAGCCGAACGGTATCGACATCACCTACGAGAACCTCACCTCCGTGAAATTGTGGGGCATCGAGGCCTTCGGTGAATATCAGATCTACGAGAACATCTACGCCAATGCAGCGCTGACCTACACGCGCGGCACCCAGCGCTCGACGCCCACCTCGGTCGAAACGCCCTTCGACGGCGCCAGCCCGTTCACGGCCGTGCTCGGCCTGCGCTACAGCAACCCGGTGAACGGGCTCAGCGCCGAAATCGTCTCGACGCTGGCCAGCAAGGTGACGCGCACCGCCTCGCCGACGCAGTACAAGCCCGACGGCTATGCGGTGTTCGACCTGATCGTGGCGTGGAAGCCCGACTGGATCAAAGGCCTGACGCTGCGCGCCTCGGTCCTCAACTTCACCGACCAGCGCTACTTCGTCTGGCCGATCGGCTCCTATTCGCTGAGCCCGAGCGCCGATGTGCGCCGCACCAACCCGCTGGAGCTCCAGACCGCTCCGGGCCGCACCTTCCGCGTCGGCCTGAACTACGAGTTCTGACCTCCTGAAGGGGCCGGCGCCTCCTCGCGCCGGCCCCCCTTTTTTCGAGAAAAGATGCGTTCCCTCGGACGGCTCCTGGCGCTCATCTGGCGCATCCTGAAGCTCGCGGCGGCAGGCCCCGGCAAGCTCGTCAACCTCCTGATCCTCGGCGTCGTCATCGCGCTCGCGCTGATCGGCATCCACGTGTCGGTCGGGCTCATCAATTGGAGCCGCGACTTCTACAACGCGCTCCAGAAGCTCGACGTGCCGGAGGTCGTCCACCAACTCGCGGTGTTCGCCGCCCTCATCGCGACCTCGGCCGCGCTCCATCTCGCCGGCACCTATCTGAAGCAGACGCTGCTGATCCGCTGGCGCGGCGCGCTGACGCATGCGCTGCTCGACCGCTGGCTCGCCGACAAGACATACTGGTTCCTCGATCCCGTGCATGGCGGCGACGGGATCGACAATCCCGACCAGCGCGTGGCCGAGGATGCGCGGCTGTTCTTCGAGATCCTGCTCGGCGACATCCTCGAATTCGCCATCTCGCTCGTCGGCCTCGCGACCTATGTGACGCTGCTCTGGCAGCTCTCGACCTTTCCGCTCGCCTTCACGGTATTTGGCATAGCGATCGAGATCCCCCGCTACATGGTCTGGGCCGCGCCGATCTACGTCGCGATATCGACCGGCATCACGCATTGGCTCGGCCGGCCGCTGACCGGGCTGTATGCGGAGCAGCAGAAGCGCGAGGCGGATCTGCGCTACGCCCTCGTGCATGTCCGCCGCTCGGCCGAGGCCGTGGCGCTGCATGACGGCGAGGCGGCGGAGCGGCGCATGCTCGACGACCGCTTCGCCGGCGTCGTCGGCATCTGGAACAGGGTGATCCTGCGCGAGCTGATCCTCGGGACCTTCACGCGGCCGTACTTCCAGACCGTGCTGCGGATTCCGACCTTCCTGGCGCTGCCCGCCTTCCTTGCCGGCAAGGCGACGCTCGGCGGCCTCACGCAGCTCGCCTCCGCTTTCCAGAACGTCGTGACGACGCTGTCCTTCTTCCTCTTCCGCTACAAGAAGCTCGCCGAATTCGCAGCGACCGCCAAGCGCATCGGGCGCTTTCTCGACGCCATGGCGGCCCCGGCCGGCACGCCGATGCGCTTGGAGCGGCAGACCGGGGGCGAAAGCTTGGTGCTCCGCGACCTGATGCTGGAAACGCCCGACGGTCGCCGGCTGCTCGAACTGCCGGCGCTGACGCTGGCGCGCGGCGAGCATGTCTGGCTGCGCGGCGCCTCCGGTCTCGGCAAGAGCACCCTGATCAAGGCGCTGGCGGGCCTGTGGCCGGCGGCTGAGGGCAAGGTCACGACGCCTGCCGGAAAGGTGCTCTTCCTCCCGCAGCAGGTCTATCTGCCGATCGGCTCCATCGC
>JBDHTH010000134.1:0-7116 GCA_039808545.1 Phreatobacteraceae bacterium
TAGGCCGTGAGGACGCCGATCGAGATCGGCACATCCATGTTGGTGCGCCCGTGCCGGAGCGCCGACCAGGCCGAGGCGAAGAAGATCCGGCCCGAATAGGCGAGGGCCGCGAAGGCGAGCACCGCCGAGATCCCATGGAAGAGGTCGCGCGTCGCGGCGTCCGCCCCGGACCATACCGAGACCGACAGCACCATGATGTTGCTGGCCGCGAAGCCCGCGACCGCGAGCGCCCTGAGGAGGCGCGGCAGGGTCTCGTCGACGGGCTCAGCCGCGGGATCATGGAGATGGGCGCGATAGCCGATTCCCTCCAGCGTCGCGATGAAGGGCGGGGGCTCATCGCTTTCCCGCCAGCGGATGGTAACGCGCCGCGTCGACAGGTTGACGCGGGCCTGCTCGACGTCCTCCAGCGCGCCGAGCGCCCGCTCGACCGCCTGGATGCAGGCCGCGCAATGCACGGCCGGGACCGAGAGGTCGGTCTGCCGCAGCCCGTCGCCGAGATCGCGGCTCGCCATGAGGATCTCGGCGGCCGCGTTGCTTCCCGGCCCGAGGAGGTCCGGCGGCAGCGGCGCGGGCGAGCAGCAGCTCATGACGGTTCCGCCGGCCCTCAGGCCGGCTCTTCGGCGCGCGGCGCGAGCGCCCGATAGGCGTGCCAGGTGCCGTGGCCGAGCACCGGGAAGACGATGATCAGCCCGGCGAGCCCCGTCGCGAGCGAGACGAGGAACAGCGCGAGGACGATCACGCCCCAGGTGAACATCACCGGCAGGTTGTGGGCGACCAGCGCGATGCTCGAGCCCATGGCGGTCAGCGCGTCGACGCGCTGCTCCATCATCATCGGCACCGACACGGCGCTGCTCGCGAAGGAGAAGGCCGCGAACAGGGCGCCGATGACGCCGCCGACGAACAGCATCGCCCAGCCGATCGCCGTGCCGAACAGCATCGGCGCGAGATGGTCGAGGCCGGGGAAGGGCCTGAGGCCGAAGAACAGCGCGTAGATGATCACGGCGGCGCGCATCCACAGCAGCATCAGGCCGCAGAGCAGCACGCCCATGAAGAGGAGCTGGCGCCCGGATTTCGGCCGCACGAACACCATGCCGGCAAGGCTCACGGGCTTCTTCTCGGCAAGGCGCCGGCTCTTCTCGTAGAGGCCCACCGCGAGGATCGGGCCGACCACCATGAAGCCGGCCAGCGCCGGGAAGAGGATGTAGTCGGCGCCGGAGCGGAACAGTGTCCAGACGATCACGACCGAGACCAGGAAGACCATCAGCCCGTAAGCGAGGCTGCTCGCCGGCTGCGTGAAGGTGTCGCGCCATCCGGCGCGTAGCCAGTTCAGCGCGTCGCCGGGCGCCAGGTCGCGCCGCCACCGGCTCTCGACCGGTTTCGGCGGCACGGGCCGTGGCAGCACCATGTCGAGGTCGTGCACCACTTCATGGGCGTCGTTCATGGCGCGCGCGCTCCTGTCGGCTCGGGTGTGCAGGCGGATCGGGCCGCGATCGGCGCGCGGCCGGCCGGATCGGCGTCGCCGACGCGGCGATGGGCGACGCAGTCGGGCTGCGACGTGATCGCGACATGGACGAGGTGCCAGTTGGCGCCGCCGAACAGCGCGAGGCCGAGCGCCACCGACAGCCAGATCGGCCAGCGCCGCCTCGGCGCGGCCGGCGCGGCGATCTCGGCCTTGGCCGGCGCGCCCGTCACTTCTTGCCCCTCAGATCGACGACATAGAGGGTGAGGATCTTGCGGTCCGTCTCGGGGAGCCGCGCTTCCCAGCTCGGCATGAAGCCGCGCCGTCCGCCCCACAGGGTCTCGTAGAGCGTTTCGGGGGCGTGGCCGTAGATCCAGCGCGGGCCGGTCAGGTCCGGCGCGCCGAGCTCGGGATTGCCCTTGCCGGCGGGGCCGTGGCAGGCCGCGCAGGTGTCGGCGAAGACCTTCTCGCCGGCCTTCACGGCCTCGGGCGGCAGGTCCTTCTCGCCCGACAGGCTGCGCACATAGGCGATCACGTTGTCGATCGCGGCGCGCTGCAGAACGCCGTCATTGCCGAAGGCCGGCATCTGCGAGGTCCGGCTGTCCGGATGCGCCGAATTGATGCCGACGCGGATCGTCTCGGCGATGGCCTCGGGCGTGCCGCCCCACAGCCAGGACGGCGTGGTGAGGTCCGGAAAGCGCGGCGTGCCGCGCGCATCCATGCCGTGGCAGGCCGCGCAATTGTCGGTGAACAGCGTCTTGCCGGTCTCGCGCACCCGCGCCATCAGCGCCGGGTCGGCGAGGACCGCCTCGTAGGGCTGGCCCGCGACCTTGGCGGTCCAGCGGGCGCGCTCGGCCTCCGCGTCCTTGAGGGTGGCTTGCAGCTCGACGCGGTCGTCATGCCGCAGCAGGCCCTTGGTATAGGTCGTGACCAGCGGCCAGGTCGGCATCAGGATCCAGTAGACCACCGCGAAGATATGCGTGACCGCGATGAACGCCCAGGCCGGCCAGGGCACCGGCGAGTTGAGCTCCTTGATGCCGTTCCACTCGTGACCGGTGGTGAGGTAGCCCGTATGGGGATCGCGCTCTAGCTGCGCCATGGCTTGTCCTCGTCGGTCAGGATTGCGGTGGCGGCGTGGTCGAATTCGCGCTGCTTGGACGGCCAGAAGGCGTAGACGAGCGCCGCGATCGACAGGCCGATCAAGTAGAAGAGGCCGAAGGTCTTGGCGAACCAGACGACGGTATCGTGCTCGACCATCACTTCGTCTCCGTCTTGGCGACCGGCTTGCCGGCGTCGGGCTTGGCGGCGATAGGCTTGGCGGCGTCGGTCAGGCGGCCGAGGATCTGGAGATAGGCGACGAGCGCGTCCATCTCGGTCAGCTCGCCGGGCTTGCCGTCGAAGGCGCGCACCGTGGTCTTTTCGCCGTAGCGCTTCTGCACCCCCTCGGCGAGCGGCGATTCCGGCGCCGACTGCCCGTAGGCGTCGGCCGCCGCGTTGGCGATCATCTCGTCCGTATAGGGCACGCCGACGGCGCGCAGCGCCTTCAGATGGTTGCCGAGGTCGTCGGTCTTCAGCTTCGTCCGGGCGAGCCACGGATAGGAGGGCATGATCGACGGCTTCACCACGGCGCGCGGGTTCGTCAGATGCGCAACATGCCATTCGTCCGAGTATTTCTCGCCGACGCGCGCGAGATCCGGCCCCGTGCGCTTCGAGCCCCAGAGCATCGGGTGGTCGTATTTCGATTCCACCGCGAGCGAGTAGGGCCCGTAGCGCTCGACCTCGTCGCGCAGCGTGCGGATCATCTGCGAGTGGCAGGCGTAGCAGCCCTCGCGGATATAGATGTTGCGGCCCGCCGTCTCGAGCGGGGTGTAGACGCGCATATCGGGCGCGGCCTCCACCGTCTGGCCGATGGTGAAGAGCGGCGCGATCTCGACGAAGCCGCCGATGCTGGCCGCCGTGATGATGCCGAGCAGCAGCGTCGTCGCCTTCCGCTCGAGGCGATAATGGATACCGAACATGCTCACTCTCCCGGCTGCAGGACCGCCGTGCCCGTCGCGCCGGCCTTGGCGGCGGCGGGGGCGTGCCGGATGGTCATCCAGATGTTGTAGCAGCCGACCAGCGCGCCGATCAGGAAGAACAGGCCGCCGACGGTGCGCGCGATGTAGTAGGGATGCATCGCGATCATCGAATCGAGGAACGAGTATGCGAGCGTGCCGCTCTCGTTATAGGTGCGCCACATCAGGCCCTGGATGATGCCCGAGTTCCACATCGCGAGGACGTAGATGACGGTGCCCGACAGGGCGAGCCAGAAATGCACCTCCACCAGGCGCCCCGAATACATCCCCTCGCGCTTCCACAGCCAGGGGACGGAGGCGTAGATCGAGCCGAAGGTGATCATCGCGACCCAGCCGAGCGCGCCCGCATGCACGTGCCCGACCGTCCAGTCGGTATAGTGGCTGAGCGAGTTCACGGCGCGGATCGCCATGAACGAGCCCTCGAAGGTGCTGAGCCCGTAGAACACCGCCGCGACCATCATGAAGCGCAGCGTCGCGTCGTCGCGCACCTTGTGCCAGGCCCCGTTCAGCGTCATCAGCGCGTTGCCGGCCGAGATCCAGGAGGGCACGAGCAGCATCACCGAGAAGGTCATGCCGAGCGACTGCACCCATTGCGGCAGCGCCGTGTAGTGCAGGTGGTGCGAGCCGGCCCACATGTAGAAGAAGGTGATCCCCCAGAAGCTGAGGATCGACATGCGGTAGGAATAGATCGGCCGCTCGGCCCGCTTCGGCATGAAGTAGTAGAGCATGCCGAGGAAGCCGGCCGTCAGGAAGAACGCCACCGCGTTATGGCCGTACCACCACTCCACCATCGCGTCCTGCACGCCCGCGAACAGCGAGTAGCTCTTCTCGCTGGTCAGCGAGATCGGCACCGCGAGGTTGTTGACGATGTGCAGCATCGCCACGACCACGATGAACGCCAGATAGTACCAGTTGGAGACGTAGATATGCGGCTCCTTGCGGCGCGCCAGCGTGCGCAGGTAGAGGATGAAATAGGTCACCCACACGATCACCAGCCAGATATCGGCATACCATTCCGGCTCGGCGTATTCCTTCGACTGGGTGATGCCCATCAGGTAGCCGGTCGCGGCCAGCACGCAGAACAGGTTGTAGCCGAACAGCACGAAGAGCGGGGTGAGCTGGTCGGGCATGCGCGCGCTGGAGGTGCGCTGCATGACGTAGAACGAGGTGGCGATCAGCGCGTTGCCGCCGAAGCCGAAGATGACGCCGCTGGTATGCACCGGGCGCAGCCGCCCGAAGCTCGCCCAGGGCTGGTCGAAGAAGGTCAGCTCCGGCCAGGCGAGCAGCGCCGCGACCCAGACGCCGGCCGCGAGGCCCGCCACGGCCCAGCCCATCGACAGGATGATGCCGATCTTGCTCGGCTCGTCATAGTAGCTGTCGAGCCGGTCCTCGCCGGGCTCGGGCGCATGGTAGCGCGAGATGACGGCGATCGCCGCGGCCGCCGAGACCACCATCACGATCGCGCCATGGACGCCGAGCAGGCTGTCGCGGCCGCCGGCCGCCATGGCGACCCCGACCGCGACCAGCGCGAGGAGGATCACGAGGGCGTTCTGCCGCTCGCCTTTGGTCAGGGTGTCGAGGACGCGCATGCCGCTTGTTCCCAGCTCGAATCACTATGGCTCCGGCGATCGGTCTGGAATCGCCGAAGCAGGCGTCAGGCATGGAAATGCGGCACGGCTTCTCGCACCGCGACCAGATGTCCCGCATCGCTCAAGTCGGACGCTGCACCGCAAGATAGGGGAAGAGGGCCGGCCGTCTTTGCGTTCGATCAATTACAATTCTGATTTAGGTTCGGATCCATGCCGTTCAGCGCCGCCGCCCTGGCCGTGGCGACTCATGCCAGGGCGTGGCGCGGCAGCGCGATCCTCACCGCGAGGCCGCCGAGCGCGGAGCGCGCGAAGCCGATGCTGCCGCCGCAGCTCGCGAGAAGGTCGCCGACGATGGCGAGGCCCAGCCCCGCGCCGCCGGCCTCGTCCTGCCGCATGCCGCGCGCGGCCAGCCGCTCCATCTTCGCCGGGTCGGTCCCGGCGCCGTCATCCTCGATCAGGATCGCGAGAAAGCCCTCCTCGGCATCCGGCGCCGATACGCGGACGCGGCTCCGCGCGGCGCGCGCGGCGTTCTCCAGCAGGTTGCCGAGGATCTCGGCGAGGTCCTCCGGATGCAGCGCCATCATGAGGGCGTCGTCGAGATCGTTCTCGAACCGCAAGGCTTCGCCCCGCGGCGTGCGCGACAGCGTGCGGATGATCCCGTCGACGACTGGCGCGATCCGGGCCGGGTGGGCGAGGCGCTTGCGGTGGCGCAGCCTTGCCCGCGCGAGCTCGCGCTCCACCGTGCGATGCATCTGCGCCGCGAGCATCGCGATATCGGCCGCGATTTCTTCCTGCCCGGCCCGCCGCAGCCGGTCGATGTCGCCGAGCAGGGCGGTCAGCGGGGTGCGCAATCCGTGCGCGAGGTCCGCCGCCTGGTCGCGCGCGCGGATCAGCGCCAGCTCCTGCTGCGACAGGAGATTGTTGATCTCCTCGACGAGCGGGCGGATTTCGTCGGGCGCGTCCGTCGACAGCTTCGCGGCGCGGCCCTCCTGGATCGCCGAGAGGCCGTCGCGGATGCGCGCGAGAGGCCACAGGCCCGCGCCGACATGCAGCCAGGCCGCCAGGATGATCAGGCCGGCGAGCAGGACGAGGCCCGGGACGAGATCGCGCGCGAAGCCGGCGCGGAGGGCCGTGATCGACGCCCGCTCGATGGCGACCGCGATGCGCAGCCTGTGCTCGGTGCCGGCGGAGCCGAGAATGACGGTCCTGGCATGGGCGAGCAGGGCCTGGCCGTTCGGCGCGACGATCTGCCCGGACCATGTCGCGCCGGGCGCGGTCCGATCGTCCGGGATCGCGAGATTGCCGTCCCATAGCGAGCGCGAGCGCAGCAGCGCGTTCGCGGTCTCGTCATGGACCTGCCAGTAGAGCCCGGAGAAGACCCGCTCGAAGCGCGGCTCGGACGGAAGCCCCGAAAGAGCGGCCTTTCCATCCGCGCCGAGCCGCAGATTGGCGGCGATCTGGGCGATGTAGCCGTCCAGCTCCTGCCCGACGCGGCGCTCGACATGGCGCTCGAACAGGGCCGCGAGGCCGATGCCCGCCAGGATGATGACGACGCCCGTGCCGAGCACCGCGAAGCCGAGCAGCCGCCGCCGGATGGACCGCGTGACGACCTTCATGGCGCGTCGATGATATAGCCGAAGCCGCGCCGGGTCTGGACGCTGTCGCCGCCCAGCTTGCGGCGGACGCGGCCGACCAGCACTTCGACCGCGTTGGACTCGCGCTCGTAGTGATCGGCTTGCAGATGTTCGGCCAGCTCCTGCTGCGAGACGACGCGGCCGGCATTGTGCATGAGATAGGCGATCAGCCGGTATTCCTGCGGCGACAGCGCGATGGCCCGGCCCTCGCGCGTGACGCGCATCTGGCGCGGGTCGAGCTGGAGTGGGCCGAGCGTGATGACCGGCGCAGCATGGCCGCCGTTGCGCCGCAGCACGGCGCGCAGGCGCGCGAGCAGCTCTTCCATGACGAAGGGCTTGGGCAGGTAGTCGTCGGCGCC
>JBDHTH010000135.1:0-7064 GCA_039808545.1 Phreatobacteraceae bacterium
CTTCACGCCTTGATCGGCGGCGTGCCGTGGGTGTGGAAGCTCTCGATCGTCTTGAGGCCCCAGGCCTGGCCTTTCTTCCGCTCCGCCTCGGTCCAGGTCACGGTCTGCCAATCGGGATCGAGAATGAGGCGGGCACCGGCATTGGCGACCTCGATCCGGTTGCCGGCCGGCTCGTAGACATAGAGGAAGAAGGTCTGCTGGATCGCGTGCTTATGCGGGCCGGTCTCGATGTGGACGCCGTTCTCCAGGAAGATGTCGGCCGCCTCCAGAACGTGCTCGCGCTGGTCGAGCGCGTAGGTCACATGATGGAAGCGGCCGCTCGCGCCGTGATGGTCGCGCGTATAGGCGATGTCGTAGCTCTTGTTGTTGACCGTGAACCAGCAGCCCGCCACGTCGCCGGAATCGAGCATGATCTGTTCGGTGACGCGACTGCCCAGCGCCTTCGGCAGAAAGTCGCGGATCGCCCCGACATCCCTGGCGAGCAGGTTCAGATGATCGATGCGGCGCACCGCGCAGCCGCGCCCATGGTTGCGCTGCGCCTGGTTCTTCAGCGCCGGCCGCTCGCCGTCGGGCGCGACATATTTGTTGGTGTCGAAATAGATCTCGAAGACGTGCGCGTCCGGATCGTGGAAGCGATAGGCGCGCCCGTGGCCGAGATCGCCCTCGACCCAGCCGATCCCCGCGCCGAGCGCTTCGATCGCCGCGACACGGCGCGCGAGCGCGGCCTCGCTCGTGGCGCGATAGCCGACATGGCCGATTCCCGTCGTGGCGGCGGCCGTGAGCTTCAACGTATGGAATTCGTAATCGTCCCAGGCGCGAAGATAGACGGAGCCGCCCTCGCGCCCGCTCTCGGTCAGGCCGAGAACGCGCACGAAGAAGTCGAGGCTTTCCGCGGGCTTGTCGGTCAGCAGCTCGACATGGCCGAGATGGGCGATGTCGAAGATCGGCTCGGCGCTCATTTGCGGCGTCCCCGCGCCCGATGCCGCGGGCTCATCCCCACACCTCCTTCGCCACCGCGACGATGCGGGACAGCTTCGCCCATTGCTCGTCCTCCGCGAGAAGATTGCCTTCCTCGGTCGAGGCGAAGCCGCATTGCGGCGACAGGCAGAGCTGATCCAGCGGCGCGAATTTCGCCGCCTCGTCGATGCGCCGCTTCAGGTTGTCCTCGCTCTCGATGGCGCCGACCTTGGTGGTCACGAGGCCGAGCACGACATGCTTGCCCTTCGGCAGGAAGCGGAGCGGCTCGAAGCCGCCGGAGCGATCGTCGTCCCATTCCATGAAATAGCCGTCGACATTGATGTCGTTGAACACCATCTCGGCGACCGGCTCATAGCCGCCCGTGGCGATGAAGGTCGACTTGAAGTTGCCGCGGCAGGTATGGGTGGTGATCACCATGTCGGCGGGCTTGGCGGCGGTCGCGATGTTGATCACGTCGCGGTAGATGCCGATCAGCGCGGCCGGGTCGTCGCCCCGGTCGGCGAGCATCTGGCGCTGCTCGGGATCGCAGAAATACGAGAGGCTGGTGTCGTCGAGCTGCAGGTAGCGGCAGCCGGCGTCGTAGAAGGCCTTCACGGCCTTGGCGTAGGCCGCGCCGAGATCGGCATAATAGGCATTCATGTCGCGATAGGCCGTCATGTCGATCATCTTCCGGCCGCCGCGATAGTGCAGCATGCTCGGCGAGGGAATCGTCATCTTCGGCACCCGGGACGTGACGGATTTCAGGTAGCGGAAATGCGCGAGATGCGGATGGTCGGCCGGAAAGTCGATCCGGTCCATCACGCGGATGCCGTGCGCCTTGGTCGAGACGCCCTTGAACTGAATGCCGCTGTCCGATTCGAAGCCCCGCACGCCCGACAGGTTCTCCAGGAAGTCGAAATGCCAGAAGGCGCGGCGGAACTCGCCGTCGGTGACGGCCTGGAGGCCGACCTCCTCCTGCTTCTTCACGATCTTCGCGATCTCTGCGTCCTCGACCGCCTTCAGCGCGTCCGCCGAGATCGCGCCGGCGGCGTGCTTCTCGCGCGCTTCCTTCAGCGGCGCGGTCCGCAGGAGGCTGCCGACCATGTCGGCGCGGAAGGGGGGCTTGGTCCTGGCGGTCATGGTCGTTTCCTCCGTCTCCAATGCGTTCAGGCCGCCACGGCGAGGCCGAGATGGCGCTCGAGCCGGGCCGGATCGGCGAGCAGCGCCGGGCTGGCATCGTTGAGCACCACCCGCCCGCGCTCCAGGACGACCGCGTCGTCGGTCAATTCCAGGATCTTGCGCGCGTGCTGCTCGATGACGATGCCGGCGAGCCCCTCGTCGCGGAACAGCCGCTTCAGGGCCGCGAGCAGCTCGGCGACGATGATCGGCGCCAGCCCCTCGGTCGGCTCGTCGAGCAGCAGGAGCCTCGGATTGAGCACCAGCGCGCGGCCAATGGCCAGCATCTGCTGCTCCCCGCCCGAGAGCTGGTTGCCGAGATTGTCGCGCCGCTCGGCAAGGCGCGGGAACATCTCGAAGACGCGGGCAGGCGTCCACCGGCCCGGCAGCGCCACCGCCGTGAGATTCTCCAGGACGGTCAAGGACTTGAAGATGTTGCGCTCCTGCGGCACCCAGCCGATCCCGGCGCGGGCGCGCTTTTCCGGCGACAGCGCCGTGATATCGCTCCCCGCGAGCGTGACGCGGCCCGCGCGGCGGCGCGTGACGCCGACGATCGAATTGACGAGCGTGGTCTTGCCGACGCCGTTGCGCCCGAGCAGCGCCAGCGAGCGGCCCTCGGCGAGGCGCATGTCGATGTCGAACAGCACCACGGCTTCGCCGTAGCCGGCGCTCAGCCCCTCGATGCGCAGGAGCTCAGCCATGGGCATCCTCGCCGAGATAGGCGGTCTTCACGGCCGGATCGCGCGCAACCTCCTCGGGCGTGCCCTCGGTCAGCACGCGGCCGTCGACCAGCACCGTGATGCGGGTCGCGAAGCGGAAGACGAGATCCATGTCGTGCTCGATCAAGAGGACCGACACGTCGTCCGGCAGCGCCGCGACCATGTCGAGGAGGATGCGGCGGTCGGCCTCCGGCACGCCGGCGGCCGGCTCGTCGAGCAGCAGCACGCTCGGCCGCGCCGCGAAGGCGGCCGCGATCTCGATCTGGCGCTGGCGGCCGTAAGGTAGGGTCGCGATGCGCATATCGAGCACGTCGCCGAGGCGGAAGCGCTCCAGGATGTCGGCCGTCTCGGCGACCAGCGCGTCGTTGCGGTCGAGGGCCGAAAAGCCGCGCGCGCCGAGCCCGAGCCGCTCCGAGACGACGAGCGCGATCATCTCGAGCGGCGTCATGGTCGCGAAGAGCTGGTTGATCTGAAAGGTGCGCGCCATGCCCCGCGCCACGCGCGCCTCGCGGCTGAGGCGCGTGATGTCCTCGCCCATCAGCATGATCCGACCGGAGGTCGGCTGCAGGACGCCCGTGAGCTGATTGACGAGTGTCGTCTTTCCGGCCCCGTTCGGCCCTATCAGGGCATGACGCGCACCCTTTTCGAGCGCAAAGCTGACATCGCGGGTCGCGACGATGCCGCCGAAGCGCTTGACGAGATTGGAGGTTTCGAGCACCGCGGCCATCAGTCCGCACCCCGCGTCAAGGCACCCAGACGCGCCACGACGCGCTTGATGCCGCCATGGAGGATCTCGCGACCGCCGAGCACGAAGAGCACGAGGAACAGGCCGATCCAGAACATCCAGTATTCCGGCGTGAGCGCCGAAATCCAGTCCTGCAGGAGCTTGAAGGCGATCGCGCCGACGATGCCGCCATAGAGATAGCCGGCCCCGCCGATGATCAGCACCAGCATCACATCGGCCGACCGGTGGAAGTCGAGCACGTCGAGCGAGACGAATTGCGTGGTTTGCGCGAGCAGCGCGCCGGCGGCACCCGCATAGGCGGCCGCGATCGTATAGATCGCCGCAAGGCGCCGGCCAGGCGGTACGCCCGAAGCGCCGGCCCGCAGCCGGTTGTCGCGCACGGCCCGCAGCGACAGGCCGAAGGGCGAATGCACAAGGCGCCGGGCCAGCAGGAACAGCACGAAGAGCGCGCTCAGCGAATAGAGATAGGCGGTGCGCCCGAACAGGTCGAACGCGAACAGCCCGAGGACCGGCCGCATGACGATACCTTGCAGCCCGTCGGCGCCGCCCGTGAGCGAGCTCCAGGAATTGGCGATCTCGTGCAGGATCAGCGCGACGCCGAGCGTCACCATCAGCCGTGTCAGGTCGTTGCCGCGCAGCACCAGCGGGCTCGTGACGAGGCCGGCCAGCGCGCCGGCCGCCATGCCAATCGCGAGACCCGCGAGCGGATCGCCCGTCACATGCTTGGCGAACAGGCCGGCCGCATAGGCGCCGACGCCAAGGAACGCCGCATGGCCGAGCGAGACGATGCCGGCATAGCCGAGGATCAGGTCGAGGGAGAGCGCGAACAGCGCCAGGATCGCGATCTCGTTGAGGATCAGGAGGTGGCGCGGCAGGAAGAAGAACGCCGCGAGCGCGATTACCCAGAAGGCAAGCTCCGCCGGATGCCAGCGGCGGGTCGCGGCAAGCTGCGAGCGGACGCGGTCCTGAAGCGCCGCCGCGATCACGCCCGCGCCCTCGCGAAGAGCCCTTCGGGCTTCAGGACGAGCACCACCACCATCAGCGCATAGATGATGAACGCGCCGATCTCGGGCACGTAGTACTTGCCGGCGACGTCGGCCACGCCCAGCAGCATGGCGGCGAGAAACGGCCCGGTGATGGTCGCGGTGCCTCCGACCGTGACGACGACCAGGAAATAGATCATGAATTTCAGCGGAAACGTCGGGTCGAGGCCGATCAGCTCGATGCCGAGCGCCCCGCCGAGGCCAGCGAGCCCCGAGCCGAGCGCGAAAGTGAGGGCGAAGAGCCGGTTCACCGGGATGCCGAGCCCGCGCGCCACCCGCGCATCGTCGACGGCGGCCCTCAGCCGCGCGCCGAACCGCGTTCTCGCAAAGCCCCATTGCAACGCCAGCGCCAGCACGCCGCAGACGAGGACCACGAACAGGCGATAGCGGCCGATCCCTACCCCGAGAACCTCGAAGCGCCCCTGTAGCCAGGACGGCAGGCGGATGATCTGTTGCGTCGAGCCCATCAGCCAATCCGTCCCGGCGACCGCCATGAAGACCAGCCCGATCGCGAACATCACCTGGTCGAGATGACTTTTGGCATACATCGGCCGGTAAAGGAGACGCTCCAGAACGAGCCCGACAAGCGCCGCCGCGAGGAAGGCGGCCGGAATGGTCGCCAGGAACGGCAGGCCGAAGCGCTGCGTCAGCACGATCGCGACATAGCCGCCGAGCATCGCGAAGGCGCCATGCGCGAGATTGACGAAATTCATCAACCCCATCGTCACGGACAGCCCGCAGGCGAGCAGGAACAGCACCATGCCATACGCGATGCCGTCGAACAGGATGGTCAGCATCGCGCCCTCGCCGCGGCGGCCGCGCTCACTTGCGCGCCTTCACCGGGTCCTTGACGTTGGCGATGGTCGCGAACTCGACGTTGTAGAGCTCGCTGCCGACCTTTTCGGTCTTGCGCACATAGATGTTCTGGACGATGTCGCGCGTCTCCGGATCGATGGTGATGGGTCCGCGCGGGCTTTCCCAGCTCGCGCCCTTCATCGCGGCGATCAGCTTGTCGCCGTCCGTGTCGCCGTTCGTCTTCTTCAACGCCTCGGCGATGAGACGGATGCCGTCATAGCCGCCGACCGCCATGAAATTCGGCCGCATGCCCGGATTGGCCTTCTTGAAAGCCTCCACGAACGCCTTGTTGGCCGCGGAATCATGCGCCGCCGAATAGTGATGCGTCGTGATGGCGCCGACCGCCACGTCGCCGATCGCCTCCAGGATGTCGTCGTCGACCACATCGCCCGGACCGATCAGCTTGATGCCGGCCTTGTCGAGGCCGCGCTCGACATACTGCTTCATGAACTGCGCGCCGACGCCCGAGGGCACGAAGACGAACAGGGCGTCGGGCTTGGCTTCGGAAGCACGCTGCAGGAAGGGCGCGAAGTCGGGATTACGCAGCGGCACGCGGATGCTCTCGACCGTGCCGCCCGCCGCCTTGAACTTGTTCGCGAAGGAGGTTTCGGCATCGATGCCGGGGCCGTAATCCGTGACCACCGTGAACACCTTCTTGATGCCGTTCGCCCAGGACCAGTCGGCCATCGGCTCGGAGGCCTGCGGCAGCGTGAAGGAGGTGCGGGCGATGAAGGGCGAGGCCTCGGTGATCGTCGCGGTCGCGGCCGCCATGACGATCTGCGGCACCTTGCCCTGCGTCGCGATCGGCGCGGTGGCGAGCGCCAGGGGCGTCAGGCCGAAGCCCGCGAGAAAGGCGGCGCGGTCGTTGACGACCAGTTCCTGGGCGAGGCGCCGCGTCGTGTCGGCATTGCCCGTATCGTCCTTCAGGATCACCTCGATGCGGCGCCCGCCATGCACCGCCCCGTTCTGCGCGAGGAACAGCTTGACGGCCGCATCGATCTGCCGGCCCGTCGAGGCGAAGGGTCCGGTCATCGGCAGGATCAGCCCCACCTTGGCGATCTCCTCGGCGGCGCGCGCGCCGCTGCCGAATGCCGCCGCGACCGAGAGGCCGGCGGTCGTCTTCAGGAAGGTCCTGCGGGTCGTCATGGCGTCGTTCTCCCCTGGTCGATGTCGTTTTTTCGGCGCGGCGTCGCGCCCTCAGCCTTCGTCGCGATAGACGAGCCCGGCCTTTGCGAGACTCTCGCGCATGC
Source organism: Phreatobacteraceae bacterium (assembly GCA_039808545.1). Taxonomy (GTDB): domain Bacteria; phylum Pseudomonadota; class Alphaproteobacteria; order Rhizobiales; family JBDHTH01; genus JBDHTH01. The sequence continues at coordinate 6,746 of JBDHTH010000135.1, forward strand.
CGTAAAGGTCGAGCCCGAGCTCGCCGGCCGCAAGCCTGCGGCGCTTGCCGTCCTCGTTCGCCTCGCGCGCCGCCGCCGCGGCGGCCACTTTAGCGGCGTCGTCGCGCGGCACCACCACGACGCCGTCGTCATCCGCGACGATCACGTCGCCGGCATGGACGAGCGCGCCGGCGCAGACCACCGGTACGTTGACGGAGCCGAGCGTCGCCTTGACGGTCCCCTTGGCCGAGACGGCACGCGACCATACCGGAAATCCCATCGCGGTCAGCGCCTTCACGTCGCGCACCCCGGCATCGATCACGAGGCCGGCGCAGCCGCG
>JBDHTH010000136.1:0-7028 GCA_039808545.1 Phreatobacteraceae bacterium
ATCGCCGAGGCGTCGCCGGAACTGCGGAGACGTCTCGGTCGGCGCGACGGCCAGGATCGTCAGCCCGGCGCTAGGCGATCCATGTCCGGCGCGGTAATCGGCTGCGTCGATCGACCAGGATGCGCCCGAGATCCCCGCCGCCAGGATCTCCACCATCAGCGCGATATTGGCTCCCTTGTAGCCGCCGAACGGGAGCATGGCGCCCCGGACCGCCTCGCGCGCGTCGCTGGTCGGTTCGCCGCTTTCATCGATGGCCCACCCTTCGGGGATCGCCGCGCCGGTTTCGGCCGCCTTTACGATATTCACGAAGGCCGTGGCGCTCGACGCCTGGTCGATGACCAGCGGCTCGCCTGGCTCGGCGGTTGGTGCTCCGAAGGCCAGCGGGTTGGTGCAGTAGACCGGCTTTCCACCTGCTGCGGCGGCCATGAGGGCGGGCCCGTTGGCGACCGCCATTGAAATCAGGTTCTCGAGGGCCAGGCGTCGGACATAGTAACCCAGCTCCCCGGCCGTGTAGCTGTTCGTCTGCGTGAAAAGGGCGACGCCGAGCGTGCGCGCGATGCCGGTGAATTCGTCGAATGCGCGATCAAAGCCGAGCTGTGCAATACCGCATCGGGCATCGGACCTGATGACGGCCGGCAGCGGCCGCTGAAGCAGCGGTTCTGCCCGTCCGTCGATGCGGCCATCCGCGAGGCTCTGGAGATAGGAAGCCGACCTCCGGCCGCCCGAACCGTTCGGCCGACAGCGTCGCCTCGACGAGCGAATGGGTGAGCGCGGGGCTGGCGCCGCTTGCGATGCAGGCGGCCGTCGCGGCCGCTCGCGCTTCCGCGACCGTGACTTCGATGCGGTCGTCGGACCTCATCGGGTTCCTGCCGAGGTTTCGCTTTTCATGGCCGGGCCGCGTAGCCATGGCGCGCGTAGAAGCGATCGAGCTCCCGCCGCTTGGGCGCCCGCCCGGTGAAAGTCTCGACATAGGCCGGAATGCGCTTCATGCGGATGTCGAGTGCTTCCATGGTCTGCATGGAGATGTAGCCGATCTGAACGAGATAGGTGGTCCGAGCGCGCACGTCGGCCGTGCTTTCGCTGTAGCCGAAGCGCTGGAACATGCGCGTCAACGCCTCCAGGCGCTGCCGATCGGCGGCCTGCACCTCGCGCAGGATGTCCACGGATTGGAGTGCCCAGCTCCGCATGGCGAACTCGAGCTGCGAATCGAACAACGCGCTGTCGAGCCAGCAATCGAAGACGTTCAGCATCGCCTCGACGATCGTCTCGGCATATGAGTCGCACTGCCGGATCATGTTGCCGGTATTCTTGCTTCGCCAGCGCCCTACCAGTTGCTTCAGAAGGTCCTCACGGTCCTTGAAGAACCAGTAGAAGCTTGTTCTGGACAAGTTGAGACGCTTGGCGAGCGGCAAGATCTTGACGGCGTCGACGCCCGTCTCGAGCAGGGCGCAATGGGCCGCTTCCAGCCAGGTCTCCGGCGATCCGCGCCGCCCGCTGTCGTTCCCGCCGTGATCCATCGGCCTCTCCTAGCAGGAAGAAATCGCTCTATCAAACAGTCTGTACAGTTATGTCCATTGCATTGACATGGATGTATAGACGGCGCTAGCGTCCGGGCGACTGGGAGCCATGGCGATGTCGAACGACCCGCTTCTTCAGCCCTTCACGTTGAAGCATCTCACCCTGCGCAACCGGATCATCGTGACGTCTCACGAGCCGGCCTATCCGGAGGATGGCGCGCCGAAGGCGCGTTACCGCGCCTACCATGTCGAGCGGGCGAAAGGCGGCGTCGCCATGACGATGACCGCAGGCTCCGTGGCCGTCTCCAGAGACAGCCCGCCCGTCTTCAACAACATCCTCGCCTACAAGGACGAGGTAGTGCCCTGGATCAGGGAATTGACCGACGCGGTTCACGAGCACGGCGCCGCCGTGATGATCCAGCTCACGCATCTCGGCCGCCGCACGCGGTGGGACAAGGACGACTGGCTTCCGGTCGTGTCGGCGTCGCACGAGCGCGAGCCGGCGCACCGGGCCTTTCCCAAACGGGTCGAAGACTGGGACATCGAAAGGATCATCAAGGATTTCGGCGATGCCGCCGAGCGCATGAAGGCTGGCGGCATGGACGGCATCGAGCTCGAAGCATACGGCCATCTGATCGACCAGTTCTTCTCTCCCCTGACGAACAGCCTCGACGGTCCGTATGGCGGTCCGCTCGAGAACCGGATGCGCTTTGCCTTCGATGTGCTGCGCGAGATCCGCGGCCGTGTGGGTCCGGATTTCATCGTCGGGGTGCGCTATACCGGGGACGAGATGCTCGAAGGCGGGACCTCCCGGCAGGAAGGCTTCGAGATCTCGCACCGGCTGAAGGACAGCGGCCTCGTCGATTTCCTGAACGTCGTGCGCGGGCACATCGATACCGATGCGGGCCTGACGGACCTCATACCGATCCAGGGCATGGCGAGCGCCCCGCATCTCGACTTCGCCGGCGAGATCCGCGCCGCAACGGCCTTCCCGACCTTCCATGCCTCGCGGATCCCGGACGTCGCCACGGCGCGCCACGCGATAGCGGCCGGCAAGGTCGACATGGTGGGGATGACGCGGGCGCACATGACCGATCCGTACATCGTGCGCAAGATCGTCGAGAAGCGCGAGGACGACATCCGGCCCTGCGTCGGCGCGAATTATTGCCTCGACAGGATCTACCAGGGCGGCTCCGCCTATTGCGTCCACAATCCCGCCACCGGTCGCGAGCTGACCATGCCGCATGTGATCGAGAGGGCGCCGGCGAGCAGGAAGGTCGTCATAGTAGGGGCCGGGCCGGCGGGGCTCGAAGCAGCACGGGTCGCCGGCGGGCGCGGCCACGAGGTCGTCGTCTTCGAGGCGGCGGACGAAGCGGGCGGACAGATCCGGCTCACGGCGCGAAGCCCGCGGCGCAGGGAGATGATCGGCATCGTCGACTGGCGCATGGCCCAGTGCGAGAAGTCCGGCGTCGTCATCAGGTTCAATAGCTGGGCCGGCGCCGAGGCGGTGCTCGCGGAAAAACCCGATGTCGTCGTCGTCGCGACCGGCGGCCTCCCGCACACCGAAGTCCTCAGGCGGGGGAACGAGCTCGTGGTTTCGGCCTGGGACATTCTTTCCGGCGACGTGAAGCCGGCGCAGAACGTCCTCGTCTATGACGATGCCGGCGACCATGTGGGCCTGCAGGCGGCCGAAATCATCGGCGCAACCGGCGCGAAGGTGGAGGTCATGACCCCCGACCGCGTCTTCGCGCCCGAGGTCATGGGCATGAACCTGGTTCCCTATATGCGTAGTCTCCAGAAGCTGGACGTCACCTTCACGGTGACCTACCGGCTGGAGGCCGTCGAGCGGTCCGGCAACCTGCTGCTGGCGCATATCGGCAGCGATTATGGCGGCGTGGCCGGGCAGCGGACGGTCGACCAGGTCGTCGTCAACCACGGCACCATCCCGCTCGACGAGCTGTATTTCGAGCTCCGGCCGGCCTCGCGCAATCTCGGCGAAATGTCCTACGACCAGTTGATCGCCGGCGAGCGCCAGTCGGTCGTCCGCAATCCGGAAGGGACCTTCCAGCTTTTCCGCATCGGCGATGCGGTCTCGGCGCGAAACACGCATGCGGCGATCTACGACGCACTGCGGCTCATGAAGGATCTCTGACGGCGACGCGGCCGGCCGATAGCATCAATCGGCACCGTCCGTTCGCCCGCACCGATGCAGTCGCGTGAGCCGTACGCAGGCTCCCACATCGGCGATGCCGAGGTTGGCCAGAGTCCCGTCGATCTCGCTTCGCAGCATGTCGAGGGCGTCGACCGCACCCTGCTCGCCGCCCGCCGCCAGGCCCCAGAGCGGCAGCCGGCCGACCATGACGGCACTCGCGCCGGCCGCGAGATACTTCACCACGTCGCCGCCGCGCCGAATGCCGCTATCCGCGAGGATCTCGGTGCGGCCGCCGACCGCTTCGGCGATCGCTGGCAATACCTCGATCGGACTCGGCGCCACATCGACATTCCGCGCGCCATGCGAGGAAACCACGACGCCGTCGGCGCCGCAGTCCAGGGCAGCCTTCGCGTCTTCGGGATGGAGGATGCCCTTGATCAGCAGCTTGTGCGGCCACCAGCGGCGGATCTCGCGGATGTCGGCCCAGCTCAATGCGGAGTCCGGCGTGACGTCGTCCGCGGCGGAGCGCGCCGTGACCGCCCGTCTGAAGGCGGGCGGGTAATGCGCATATGAGGGGAGGCCGCCGTTCATCAGATAGGGAAGGGCGACCCGCAGCAGCCAGCCGGGGTGCCGCGCGAGGTCGGCCGCGGCGCGGGCGCTGAGCCGGAACGGGATTTCGAAGCCGTTCCGGGTGTTGTACTCGCGCTTCGCGGGCGCGATGCTGTCGATCGTCACCACGAGGACACTGACGGCGCACCGGTGCGCCGCATCGACGAGCTGCCGCGTCAGCGCGCGGTTCTTCCAGACATAGAGCTGGAACCACAGCTCGGCCTCGGCGGCGCCGGCGCGGATCTCCTCGATCGCCGTGACCGAATAGGTCGAGACGCACATCGGGATGCCGTGGCGCCGGGCCGCCCGGGCCAGTTGGATTTCGCCGCCATGCGAGACCAATCCGGCGAGGGCCGTCGGAGCGGTGACAACCGGCATGGCCAGCTGCCGCCCAAGGACGCTGGTGGCGAGCGCACGCGCCGCAACACCCGGCAGGGCGCGCGGCACCAGGCGGAGGGCGTCAAGGTCCGATCGCAGCGCCCTCAGCGCATGCTCGTCCTCCGTCCCCCGATCGATGTACTCGAACAGGCCGCGCGGCAGCCTGCGCTTCGCGAGAGCACGAAAATCCCAGTAGTTCAGGCATCTCAACGCTTCAGGGCCTCCAACCCGCGCACGCATGCCGAGCCGCGCGGTGAGATCACGGCCATGGCGCCGCGGCTGCGCTTGCCCATCTCAGCCCGCCGCCAGGTCGGCGGAGGCCAGAAGCTTCCTCGTATAGGGATGTCGAGGGGCGGCGAACACGTCCGCCGTCGGGCCGTGCTCCACCAGCTCACCCTTGTAGAGCACCGCGACCGTGTCGGACAGGTAACGCACCATCGGCATGTCGTGCGAAATGAAGATCAGCGTCATGTCGCTCGCCCGCCGCATCTCGTCCAGAAGGCCGATGATCGCGGCCTGGACCGACAGGTCGAGGGCCGACACGGGCTCGTCCGCCACCACGATGGACGGCGTTCCGGCCAGCGCGCGGGCGATCGCGACCCTTTGCCTTTGCCCGCCCGAGAGCCGGTCGGGGCGAAGACCTGCGTAGCGCTCGTCCAGCCCCACGGTTGCAAGCATCTGCCTGATTTCATCGCCGAGCTTCGAGCGGGCGGTCCCGCGCAGTTTCGTCAGGGCCCGCCCTATCGTGTAGCCCACGGTATGGCTGGGGTTGAGCGTGCTGTCCGGGTTCTGGAAGACCATCTGCAATTGTTTCTTGATGGCGGCGGATCTCTGCCCGACATCCATGCGGGCGATGTCGATGTCGCCCAGCATGACGGTGCCGGAATCGGCGCGGGCGATGCCGCTGATGATGCGTGCGAGCGTCGATTTGCCGGACCCCGATTCGCCGACGACCGCCAGCACCCGGCCCTTGGGCACGCCGAGGCTGACATCGTCGAGCGCGACGACCTGATCCTGCGCGCTCCGGCGGAACCATCCCGCCGAACCCGCATAGGTCTTGCGGAGCCGGTCGACGACGAGCGCGTTCGCCTCAGGCCCGCGATCCTCGGAGGGGAGCCGGAGGGGCTCCGGCGACGGCGCGCCCTGCGCGACGGCATAGAGCCGCACGCATCTTGCCTGTCGGGAATCGTGCCCCGCCACCTCGAGGAGGGGGATCGGCGCGTGCACGCACGCATCGGTCATGAAGGCGCAAGACCTTGCGAATTTGCATCCGTGCAGGGGGATGTGCTCGCGAAGCACCCGGATGGGCTGCAGCGGATTGCTCCGTCTGTCGCGATCCGGCCCCGGGATGCAGGCGAGGAGCGCTCGCGTATAAGGGTGCGCCGGGCTGTGCAGCGTTTCCGAAACGGAGCCCGTTTCGACGATCTCGCCCTGATACATGATCCCGACGCGGTCGCAGACCTCGGCCACCGCATGGACGCTGTGGCTGATGAACAGAATTGCGGTTCTGAGCGTCGACCGCAGCTCATTGACGAGGCCGAGGATCGCGTTCTCGACCGTCGGATCGAGGCCGGTCGTTGGCTCGTCCATGATCAATAGCGCCGGATCGTTGATCAGCGCCATGGCGATGACGACGCGCTGCTGCTGGCCGCCCGAGAGCTGGTGCGGATAGCGTCGCAGGATGTCTTCGGGATCGGGCAGGCGGACCTGCTCCAGGATGCGGAGCGCCTTTGCTTCCGCGGCGGCCTGGTCGTCGCCGAAATGCAGCCGCGGCAGTTCGCAAAGCTGGCGGCCGACCGTCATCAGCGGGTTGAGGCTGCTCATCGGGTCCTGGAAGACCATGGCGATGTGCCGGCCGAGCAGGCGGCGCATGTCGCGCGCCGCGAGACCGGCGAGGTCGCGGCCACGGAAGAGGATGCGGCCGCCGGCCAGCCGGCCCGACCGGCCGAGATACCGGACGATCGCCGCCGCGACGGTCGATTTTCCCGAGCCGGACTCGCCCATGAGCCCGAAGGCTTCGCCGGTCGCAATGGAGAAGCTGATGCCGGGCACGACGACCGCCTCGCGATTGCGCGCCGAATAGGAGATTCGGGCGTCGACAAGCTCGAGCACGGGCTGCTCAGCCATGCGAGAACCCCTTCCGCAATCCCGTCGCCGTCAGGCCGAGCCCGATCACCAGCGACGACACCGCGATGCCTGGAACCAGCGACATATGCGGATAGAACGCGATGTAGTTGTAGTTCTCGCGGATCATTCCGCCCCAGTCGGGGGTCGGCGGCGGCAGGCCGAGGCCGAGAAATCCGAGCATGCCGATGGTGATGATCGTATAGCCGAGGCGCAGGCACATCTCGATCAGCAGCGGCCCGCGCATA
>JBDHTH010000137.1:0-6932 GCA_039808545.1 Phreatobacteraceae bacterium
GGCCAGCCGCTCGGCCTGGCGCTCAAATCCGGCAATTTCGGCGGCGAGGATTTCTTCGAGGACGCGCAGCGGGTGCTGGCGGGGTAGTGATCGCAAGATCCTTCTCGCGGTCGTTCGACCGCTTGCCGGGCAAGGATTTCACCGTACGGGGGGCTCAAGGATAGTTTTCCCATGCGTCGTACCTGATTACTCTCTCCGATGGCTGCCGGAACGCTCTACTTGGGCGGCCGATATGCTTCCTTCAGGCGCCCAACGATGCTTTCGGGGCGCTTCCGCCGGATCACGTACAGATCCTGGTGGCCCCACCATGCCTTGGGCTGAAAAACCTCGACAACGCCGCCGCCGGCCAGCCGCAATTGCGCTTCGACGAAGTGCCTCGTCGTGCAGGCGTGAACATATTGCTGGGTGGGGATGTCGAATTGCTCGGATGTCTCGAGCATCCCATAGCCGTTTTCGCCCAGTTTCATGTCGCCAAGGAACGGCAGAGAATCCTCGCCATGCGTGGTGATCATCAAGATGCCATCCCGCTTGAGAAGCAGAAGCAGCGAGCGGAGCCAAGCGGCGAATTTCTCCTCTCGGACATGCGAGAAGAACGAGAGGCAGACCACCACGTCGAAATGGTTCCGAGGGATCGCCAGGCGCGACGGTGTATAGGTCGACATGAAGGTGTCGAGCCCAAACTCGGCCATGTTAAAGGCCTTGGCTTCCGGATGAATATCTGCCGCAGCGACACTCCATTCCGGCGCGACGTTCTTGAAATGGCGCGTCACGCGCGCATAGCCGGCGGCGAAGTCGAGAACGCGTATCGGCGCTGGCGGCCGGACGCCTCCGACAGGCAGGTATGCGTCGACGTCTCGCTTCACTTGCTCGGCGTTTCGCCTTCCATCTGCAATGTATTGCTCATACGCCGCCGCAACGTCTTCCTTTCGCGAGTAGATGAGCGAGTTGAAGATGTAATCCTGATCGGAAAGTTTGGAGTTCACATTGAATTTCTTGCCGAGCGCGATGCCTTGCTCGCTGGCGCTCAGCGCCTCGGCGGACCATTCATAACGCATCGATCAAGCGTCCAATTCTCAAATGCAGATCACGCAAGCTTATCAATTCGAATAACGTCCTGAAAGTCGGCGATCTGGCCATCGAAGAGCCTCACTTCGACATTTGCGCCGAATTCGCAACAGATCCGGCGGACGAAGTCGTCCGTATGGAACGTTATGCCGTAGCTGTACTCTGCGCTGGTCAGATGTGTGTTCATGTCGACGAAACTGAATCCCGCCTCCTGCATGCCACGCTCGGCGGCGAGAAGTTGGGTATCCGTCAGGCTCAGCATGGATCGAATCTCAAGCTCGGATCTTGCCCTCGCCAAGGCTCGCACGCCATGCGTGGTCACGAGGATTGTGCCGCCCGGCTCGATCAAGCGCAGCAATTCGCCGATATAGAACGTTGCGCTTGACTCGTTCATATGGCTGAACACTGAAACGCTGATGATCAACGGAAACTGCCCGTTGCCGAGGGGAATACGACGGTTGGGAATCAAACGAATCGCAGAGACGTAGTCGAGATTCTCCGTCACCCAGGCGATACTCTCGGCATCGATGTCGAGCCCGAGATAGGTGCCGGGATACCCTTTGAACATCCGGGCAAGGCGGCCGACGCCGACGCCGAAATCGACGATGCTCCTATACGCGCGAAAAGGGAGCGGCAGGCAGGGCGCCAGCGCCGACGTGATGAGCTGGCCGTGAACGGCGAAGTCGGCCGGATCCGTCAGGCCTGACGTGATGTGGATTCTATCCTTGGGCGGCAGAGGAGCGATATGCGCCCGGTCTCCGCGCGCCGCCTCAACATTGAAGGCGAGCCATTTGGCGAGATCCTCGTTGAGGATTCCGATCTTCGGATCGAACATGCGCCTATCCAACGTTATGTCGCAGCCGATTCCTATTCGCGTCAAGCGGTGATGCGCCAGCACGAAATCAGTTCCAGCTTGTTCCTGGAGAAAAGCTGGTCGGAGTGCCGAGATTCGAACTCGGGACCCCTTGCACCCCATGCAAGTGCGCTACCGGGCTGCGCTACACTCCGACCGAGCGCGGCGGACTATAGTCACTCGATCCCGGGCGCGCAACGCGCTTGGCGACCGATTTTTGGGGGGCGAGAGAGGCCATCGAAAGCCCCCAGACGAGCCCGATCAGCGCCCAGTAATGGCGCCAATGGTCGATGTCGATGATGAACGCCTCGAGCGCGATCGCGATGTAGCTCGCATGGCAGGCGATCAGGAACGGCCGCCACGGCGTCGCCCGCCCGATCGCCTTGAAGCCGATCCAGGCGGTCGAGACGGCGATCACCGGATAGACGAAGCCCGAGAGCCAGCCGCCCGAGACGAGCGCGTTGAGGAAGGTATTGTGCGGCAGCTCCGGAAAATAGACCGCGAATTCGAGCGGCCCCAGGCCGAGCGGCCGGTCGAGCACCATGTCGAGCCCGAGCAGGTAGCGCCCGAATCGGCCGAATCGGCCCGTGTCGTAACTCTGCGTCAGTGAGGCGCGCTCCAGGAAGAGCTGGTCGATGTCGCTGAAGGACAGGAGCACCAGCAGCGCCACGACGAGCAGCGCGATGCCGAGCAGCGCCATGAGCACGATCCTGAGGCGCAGAGCGTTGTCGCGCGTCGACGCGAAGGTGAGGAAGGTGCTCAGCGCCGCGGCGCCGACGAAGACGCCCCAGGCGCCGCGCGAGAAGGTCAGGAAAAGCCCGACCGAGATCAGCAGGAATGGCGGAATCGCCAGCACGATCTGCCGCCGCGTCCCGGTCAGCAGGCGCTGCAGCAGCAGCACGGCCGGCAGAACCAGGAAGGGGCCGAGCACGTTCGGGTCCTTGAAGGTGGCGGAGGCGCGCCCGTACAGCGTCAGCGTCTCGATCTTGCCGAGATAGCCGATGACCGCGAAGGCCGCCGCCCCGATCGCCGCGATGAGATAGCCGCGCGTGACGATTTGCGCGATCCGCTCGGGCGCCTCCGTCGCGGCCGCGGCCAGGAACACCGCGCTGCCGCCGAGATAGACTGAGACCGCGACCCACATCGCGACCTTCTCTTTCTGGATGATCGGCAGGGCCGCGACCGCGAAGCCGAGATTGAGCAGGATGACCAGCAGCGCCAGGGCGAGATGGCCCGGTTTCAGCGTCGTGCCGGTCAGGAAATAGACGATGGCGGTCGCCACCATCAGGAATTCATAAGGCGCCGGCTCGATCAGCAGCACGAAGCTCGACGCGAAGGTCAGGCCGAGCAGGACCGAGCGCAGCCAGGCGATCCGATCGACCGGCCGAAGGGCGAGCCCGTTCGCGGGGCGCGCGGCGCGGCGGTCGAGGGCAAGGCTCAATAGGCGTTCTCGCGCTTGGAGAGCAGCGAGACCGGCGTCATGGCGAGGATCGTGATGTCGAACATCACCGACCAGTTCTCGATGTAGTAGAGGTCGTGCTCGACGCGCCGCTGGATCTTCTCGGGCGTGTCGGTCTCGCCGCGCCAGCCATTGACCTGCGCCCAGCCGGTGATCCCCGGCTTGACGCGGTGGCGCGCGAAATAGCCGTCCACGACGTCGTCGTAGAGCTTCTCGGCGGCTTTCGCCTGCACGGCATGCGGGCGCGGCCCGACAAGCGAGAGATTGCCCTTGAAGACGACGTTGAAGAGCTGCGGCAGCTCGTCGAGCGAGGTCTTGCGGATGAAGCGGCCGACCCGGGTGACGCGCGGATCGTCCTTCGTGACGAGCTTGGCGGCGCCGGCATCGCTCATGTCGGTATACATCGAGCGGAACTTGAAGACCTCGATCAGCTCGTTGTTGAAGCCGAAGCGCTTCTGGCGGAACAGCACCGGCCCCTTCGAATCGAGCTTCACCGCGATGGCGGTCGCCAGCATGACGGGCGACAGAGCGATCAGCGCCAGGGTGCCGACCACCTTGTCGAACACCCATTTCATCACGACGTCCCAGTCGGCGAGCGGCTTGTCGAAGATGTCGAGCACCGGCACGTTGCCGATATAGGAATAGGCGCGCGGCCTGAAGCGCAGCTTGGCGGTATGGGCCGAGAGGCGGATATCGACCGGCAGCACCCAGAGCTTGCGCAGCATCGTCAGCACGCGCGTCTCGGCCGTGACGGGGAGCGACACCAGCACCAGGTCGACGCGGGTGCGCCGCGCGAATTCCACGAGATGGTCGACCGGGCCGAGCTTGCGCAGCCCCGCCACCTCGCTCGGCGAACGGTCGTCGGCGCGGTCGTCGAACACGCCGTAGATGCGCACGTCGCCGTCCTTCTGGGCGTGCAGGGCGGCGATCAGCCGCTCGGCGGCCGGACCGCCGCCGACGATGACGGCGCGGCGCTCCAGGCGGCCGGCGCGCGTCCAGCGCAGCACGACCGAGCGCAGGATCATCCGGAATACCGAGAGGACGACGAGGCCCGTGACGAAGAACATCGCGAACCAGACGCGCGAGAAGCTCTGGTCGAGCTTGAAGAAGAAGGAGACGCTGGTGGCGAAGCCGAACACCACGACCCAGGCGCCGGCGACCCGCCCGAGCTGGCTCGCGGCGGCGCGGAACGCATTGACGTTATAGGCGTCGGCCGCCTGCAGCGCGATCACCGTCGCGGCCGCGATGCCGAAGATCGCCGTGAGATAGAGGCCCGAGAAGCCGAGCGCGCCGAACAGGTAGATACCGTAGGCCGCAAGGCCGGTGATCGCGACGAGTGCGAATTCGCTGAGGCGCACCACGCCCGCCAGCACGATCGGCGACATCGCGGGCTGCACGGCCTGGGCCGCGACCGCGGTGGCATATTCGTTCAGCGGCAGCGGCTTTCCGGGATGCGGTCCCCAGGCGGAGCCCGCGACCTGGGTGTCTGCGACGGCGCGAAGCATGTCGCGCGTGGACATCTCGATCATGAAGCCTCCCGTCCGGCCTCGCTCAGGCGGATCATATTGGCCCGCAAGCGTAGTTGGGAAGTCTTCAGGAAGCTTTAATGCGTTCGTGAACCGACCCTTTGGATGTCGATCGAAGGAATAATATTCTCTTTATAATTCAGTATATTGGAAGGACAAGTGGAATCAGGATGTGACCCCGCGCGCGGCCAGCGCCGCCCGGTAGGCCGCCTCCACCCCTGCGACCATCCGCTCGGTCGTGAACTCGGCCGCGACCCGCGCCTTCAGGCGCACGGCGCGCGACAGGGCGCCGACCGGAACGTCGAGCGCCTCCAGGATGGCGGCCCCGAGCGCCTCGGCGTCGTCCGGCGGCACCAGCGCGCCGGCATCCTCGCCGAAGATCTCGCCGATCCCGCCGACCCGCGTCGCGATCACCGGCACGCCGGCCGCCGCCGCCTCGAGCACGACATAGGGCAAGGATTCCGCGCGCGATGGCACGACGAGGATCCGCCCGCGTCCGAACGCCTCCCGCGCCGGGCGCGCACCCGGAAACGCGATCGCGTCGCCGAGGCCCTTCTGCGCCGCAAGCGCCAGCAGCGCGTCGCGGTCCGGCCCATCGCCGAAGCATTCGGCGCGCACCTGCCGTCCGCCTGCCGCGTTGATCCGGGCGATCGCCTCGATCAGCACGTCGATGCCCTTCAGCATCCGCAACTCGCCGAGGAACACGATATCGGCGGCGTCCGCGGCGATCGGCACCGGCACGAATTCCTCGGGCCCGACGCCGTTATGCACCACCCGCTCGATCCCGCCGGCCCGGCCGATCTTGCGGGCATAGGTGCTGCGCCCGTACGCGCTCTCGAACAGCGCGAGGTCGGTGCGCAGCGCGAGCGCCCGCTCGGCCGCGAGATAGGCGAAGCCGGCCGGCCGCGACCATTCGTAATGCAGGCTGCCGCCATGCGGCGTGTAGACGCGCAAGCCCGCCCGGCGCGGCAACAGGCGCGCGTAGAGCCCCCCCTTGGCGCCATGCCCGTGGATGATGCCGAAGCCCTTGGCGCGCGCATGCGCGGCGATCCGGCGCGCCACCATCGCGTCGCCGAGGCCCGGCGTGCGCTGCACGGGCAGGCGCAGCACACCATGCGCGAGCTGGGATGCGATCTCGGCAAGCTTCGCCTCGGCGCGCTCGCCGCCGGTCGTCGCGTCGGCGAAGAGGCCGACGCGATGGCCGGCCGCGCTCTGGCCGGCCGCGAGGTCGAGGACGTGCCGGAACAGCCCGCCGACCGGGGCGCGCAGCACATGCAGGATGTCGAGAGGGGCTTCGCTCATGCGAAACCTGATAGCAGGCAATCGTCAGGATCAGAAAAACCGTTCCGGCACGACGATCGAATCGCCCGGCCGGATCGCATAGGTTACCGGCACCGTCGCCTTGACGAGGCGGCCGCCGGATTTGCGGGTGATCTCGACGATGTCGGTGCGCCCGCGCGGCGTCTGGCCGCCCGCGATCGCGGCGGCCTGCTGCGCCGTCATGCCGGCGACATAAGGATACTGCCCGGCCTTGTTGACCTCGCCGAGGATGAAGAAGGGCCGGTATGCGGATACTTCGAGCGCCACTTGCGGATCGCGGATATAGCCGCCGCGCAGGCGCCGGGCGATCTCCTTCTGCGCCTCGGCCGGCGTCAGCCCGGCGACCGGCACGTTGCCGATCAGCGGCATCGCGATCGTCCCGGCCGCATCCACCGCATAGTCGTTGCTGATGCCGTCCTGGCCGAACACGACGATCCGCACCTTGTCGCCGGCGTCGAGCGCATAGGGCGCGTCGAACCGATCCGCCACGGCGGCGCGCGGCGGCGCCGGATGCCCGCAGCTCGCCACGGCGAAAGCGGCCAGCAGAAGGAGGACGGAAGCTCGAACTCGCTTACGAAACATCGGCGGACAACTCGCTATGAAATCGCCCGGACTGTACCCTCGCATGGTTAACAGGCTGTCAATTGCCGCTGCATCCGGCGGGGCCGGTTAAGGCTCCGTCAACCTTAACGATGTCTAGTCATGCGAT
>JBDHTH010000138.1:0-6897 GCA_039808545.1 Phreatobacteraceae bacterium
GTGAAGAGCCGCCTCGCGGCCCACGAATATCCCCGCCACGTCGCTTACGCGGACAGCCTGCCGACCACCGCGACCGGCAAGATCCTGAGGCGCGAGCTGAGGGCGCGGGGGTAGTCCCGCGCCCTAGAGCTGATCCGTACCGATTGAATCGGATCAACTCTAACTTCTTGCTCAAGCATGATCTTTTCCGAAAGCCGGTTCCCGCTTTTCGGGATCATGCTCCGGCCTCAATTCACCGGCCCGTGGCTGCCCAGGTCCTCCATGGTCGGATCGGCGGCCTTCACGCCGGTCGCCCTGTTGATCAGCACCGTGACGACCCAGAGCGCGATGCCGATCGCGAGCAGGATGCCGGCGATCTTGTATTGCTCCGGGTTGCGGCCCGTCCACGGCCCGACCAGGAAGCCGCACGATAGGGCGCCGAGAATGGCGAGCGCGCTCGGCGTCTTGAAGTGGTCGTGCTCGACCGTATCCTTGCGCAGCACGAGCACCGCGACGTTGACGACCGTGAAGACGCAGAGCAGCAGCAGCGCCGTCGTGCCGCCGAGCTGCGGCACGCCTCCCACGAAGGTGATGAGGCCGAAGGCGAGCAGCGTCGTGAAGCCTATCGCGATATAGGGCGTGCGGCGCGTGGGATGCACCTTGCCGAGCACCGGCGGCAGCACGTGCTCGCGACTCATGCCGTAGACGAGGCGGCTCGCCATCAGCATGTTGATCAGCGCCGAATTGGCGACCGCGAACATGGTGATGAAGCCGAAGATCCAGACCGGGAAATTCGGCGCTCCGGCCTGCACGACCTTCAGCAGCGGCGTCTCGCCCTCGCCGAGTTGCTCGGGCGGCACCAGCGTGATCGCCGAGATCGAGACCAGCACGTAGATCACGCCGGTGATCAGGAGGCCGGCGAGCAGGATCTTCGGGAAGACCTTGGTCGGGTTCTCGGTCTCCTCCGCCATGTTGACCGAATCCTCGAAGCCGACCATCGCGAAGAAGGCGAGGGTGGTTGCGGCGATCACCGGCCAGAACAGGTGGGTGCCGTCCGTGACCGGCTTGAACTGCGTGACGCGCGAGACATCTCCCTGACCGGCGCCGATCGCCCACAGGCCGATCACGATGATGATGAGCAGGCCCGTCAATTCGACGCAGGTGAGCACGACATTCGCCTTCACGCTTTCGCCGACGCCGCGAAAGTTGATCGCCGCCACGAGCGCCATGAACAGCAGCCCCGCGAGCGTGATGCCGGGCAGGCCGAGCAGCGTCCTGGCGTTCAGCTCGAGGTCGAAGGCATGTGAGAGATTGGCCGCGAAGGCGCGCGAGGCCGTGGAGGCCGACGTGATTCCCGAGCACATCACCGCGAAGGCGACGATGAAGGTCACGAAATGGATGCCGAAGGCGCGGTGCGTATAAAGCGCCGCGCCGGCGGCCTTCGGATATTTCGTGACGAGCTCGAGATACGAAAACGCGGTGATGACCGCGACCACGAAGGCCACCAGGAACGGCAGCCAGACGACGCCGCCCACCTGGTTGGCGACCTGTCCGGTCAGCGCGTAGATGCCGGTGCCGAGAATGTCGCCGACGATGAAGAGAAGAAGCAGCCAGGGCCCCATCACCCGGTGCAGGGTCGGCTCGTCCCGAGTTGCGGACGCGGGCCTGTCGATGGATACGTCGCTCATCGCGATTCTCCCGATACTCGGCCGGTGATCACGGGATTTCCGACGACCTGTCCGGCTCCGCCGGAAAGCATGGGACGGTTGGCGGCAAGTGGCAATGCATGTCGCGCATGGCTGCCGAGGTCCGATCAGCGCGCCTCCGCCTCCAGCAGCCGGCCCTTCTCGCCCTTGTCGCCGCAGAGGCGCGGGTAGAGCCGCGCCATCTCGGCCGCGAGAAAGCTGACGGGCACGTCCCAATACGGACCGTGATCGGCTTCATAGGCCATGAAGGTTCGCCCCGCCGCGTCGAAGGGCTGCAGCAGCGCGTCGCCTTGCCCGTCGAAGGCCAGCACCGCGACGCCGAGCTTGGCGCAGAGCGTGGCGTTGAAGGTCGGCGAGGCCTTCACCCAGCGCCCGTTGAGGAAGACCTCGCCATAGCCGTGCCAGCAGAAGAGGTCCGTGCCCACCTTCTCGATCAGCTCGGGCGTTGCGAGATGGTTGCGCACATCCGCGAAGCCGACCCGCGCCGGGATGCCGGTCGCGCGGCAGGCCGCCGCGAACAGCGCCGCCTTGCCGACGCAATAGCCGGTGCCGGCCGCCAGCACGGAACTCGCCCGGTAGCTCTCCGGATCGGCGAAATCGAGATAGGGCGTGTAGCGGATCTCATCGCGCACCCGGTCGTGGATCGCCTTCGCGGCCGCGCGCGGCCCCTCGGCGCCCGCCGCCGCCCGCGCCGCGAAATCCTTGACGGCCGGATGGTCGCTGTCGATGAAGGCGCCGGGCGCGCGATAGGGCCGAAGGCTGCGCGCGGCGGGCGCTTCGGCGTCGACCGGGCTTTCGGATCCGTCCATGGCGCCATTCCTCCGCGGCCGCGCCGCTCTTCAGGCTTCCTTTACCCGCCGCGCCGATGGATAAGGGGCGGCGAAGGCTGAAGCGCGAGCTTGCCAGCCGGGCCGAGTGGCGGCAATGTCCGCCGGGCGGGGCGTTTGGAGACTGCATGCCGGGGCATCGCGCTGTCCGGCGGCACGATATGGGACCTTCCACGATGATCATGGACGATGTAGCGGCCGGTGGCGGCAAGATGGGCGGGTTTTCGCAGGCGCTCCTCAACCGCCGGTCGTTTCTGGTGGGCGTCGGTGCGCTCGGCCTCGCGGGCTGCGCGACGAGCGGCGATATCAGCTCGGTCGAGCTGGCCAAGATGTACGGGCCGGTGCCGGAGGAGAAGTTTCCGATTCCGGCCGTCGACATGAGCAAGGTCAATTCGAAATACTACCGGCGGACCGTGAAATACGACACGGCGGAAGCGCCCGGCACGATCATCGTCGATCCGGCCAACTACTACGTCTACCGCATCGAGGATGGCGGCATGGCGACCCGCTACGGCGCCAATGTCGGCCGCGACGGCTTCCGCTGGAAGGGTGAGGCCTATGTCGGTCGCAAGTCCGAATGGCCGATCTGGACGCCGCCGCCCGAGATGATCAAGCGCCAGCCCGAGGCGGCGAAATACGCCAAGGGCATGCCGCCCGGCCTCGACAACCCGCTCGGCGCCCGCACGCTGCATCTCTATCAGAACGGCCGCTATACGCTCTACACGATCTATGCCTCGAGCATACCCGAGACGATCGGCACCGGCATCACCAGCGGCTGTGTCGGCCTGCTGAGCCAGGACATGATCCA
This sequence comes from Phreatobacteraceae bacterium, assembly GCA_039808545.1. Taxonomy (GTDB): domain Bacteria; phylum Pseudomonadota; class Alphaproteobacteria; order Rhizobiales; family JBDHTH01; genus JBDHTH01. Next base: position 3,321 of record JBDHTH010000138.1, read on the forward strand.
CCTCTACAACCGGACGCCGGTGAAGACGAAGGTGATCGTCCTCGCGGCTTAGCGGCGCGAGGGCTCGGCTGCCCCTCCGACAAAGTACGAGAGGGGCGGTTCGGCGCCCGGCGTCAGCCCGTGCCGGCGGCGCCGGGCCAGTAATGCGCATCGGTCGTCGGCCGGGCCCCGAAGATCGCCTGCCCGACCCGCACCAGCGTCGCGCCTTCCTCGATCGCGATCTCGAAATCGCCCGACATGCCCATCGACAGGGTCTCGAAGGAGAGCCCGGCGGTGGCCTCCTCGCGCAGCCGCGCGCGCAGATCCGCGAGCAGGCGGAAGCAGCGGCGCACCCGCGCCTCCTCGGCCGAGAAGATCGCCAGCGTCATCAGCCCGCGCACCTTGAGCCGGCCGAAGGCGGGCAGGGCGCGCACGAAGCCCGGCACCGCCTCGGGCGGCAGCCCGAACTTGCTCGCCTCGCCCGAAGTGTTGACCTGCACCAGGACCTCAAGGCTGCGATCCTCGGCCTCCAGCCGGCGCTCCAGCGCCTCGGCGACGCGCAGGCTGTCGAGCGCCTGGAACTCGGCCGCGAAGCGCGCCACCTCCCTGGCCTTGTTGGTCTGCAGATGCCCGACGATGCTCCAGGCGATCGGCAGGTCGCCGAGCGCCGCCGCCTTGGCGCTCGCCTCCTGCACCTTGTTCTCGCCGAGCGTATCGAGCCCGGCCGCGAAGGCGGCGCGCAGCCGCTCGGCCGGCACCGTCTTGCTGATCGGCAGCAGCCGCACTTCCCCCGGCGCGCGCCCGGCCCGCCGGCAGGCGGCGTCGATCCGGCCGCGCACGGCGGCAAGCCGCGTCGCGATGATGTCGCCGTCAGTCTCCATGGGACTCTTCCGGGCCGGGCGCCGGCTCGACCATCAGCAGGGCGATCTCGGCGCCGATCCGCATGTCGTCCTCCGCGCCGAAGCCGTGATGGCGGATCCGGCCGCGCCGGTCGATGAGGATCAGGCTCGGCGTGCCTCGCAGCCCATAGGTCGCCATCGTCTGCGGGATCGGCCCGCCCTCGCCTGGGCGGTCGACGCCGATCGGAAACCCCAGCCGGTATTCATGGATGAAGGCCGCGAGCGAGACCGGCGTCATCGCGTCGTGATGCTCGAAGACGGTGTGGAGGCCGATCACCACAACCTCGTCGGCCGGGAACAGCGCCGCGATCTTCTTCGCCTGCGGCAGGCCGGACTGCACGCAGCCCGGACACAGCATCTGGAACGCATGCAGCACCACGACCTTGCCGCGGAGCCCCGCGAGGCTGAGCGGCGCATCGGTATTGAACCACTGCGCCACCGCGAGTTCCGGCGCAGGCGGTGCGGCGCGCCGGGGCGCTTCGGCTTGGCGGCCGGGGGAGGGATCAGGCATCTTCCTGCTCCATGCAGATCGAAAGGCTGTCGGCGTCCGACAGCGGCTCCTTGAGCAGCCCGCAGAAATGCGCTTGCCCTTCGGCCGCCGCGCGCTGGAAATATTTGCAGGACCAGCAGACGCCGAAGGGCCGCCCGCCATTGCGGGCGATCGTCGCACCGAGGATCGCGCGCAAGGCGGTGGCGAGCGCGCCGGCTTCTCCTCCGGTCGCCTTGGCGATATCGCCGGCCATCTCCAGCAGCGGGTCGCGGGCGAGCGCCGCCATGCCCTCGGCCGTCAGCGCCAGCATCACGGAGCGCCGGTCGCGCGGGCTCGGCTGGCGCGACACGAAGCCCTTCTGCTCCAGCGCGATCAGCGTCTGCGAGACCGTTCCGCGCGTCGAGCCGAGATAGTCCGAGAGGGCCGCCGGCGTGCGCGAGAAGCGGTTGGCCCGGCCGAGATAGCGCAGCGCTTCCCATTGCGCCGCGTTCAGCCCCTTCACCGGCACGCCGCTGCGCGACAGCCGCTCCAGGCGGTCGATGAGATGCGCCGCCTCGATTGCCTGCGGCAGATCTGATAGCGACTCGCTATTTTCTATTGACGACATGCGGGCGACCATGATTGCCTGTCGATATTGATATCGACTCGATATCAAGTCAATCGGGAGGATGCCATGTCCGGATCACGCCTATCGACGCCGATGCTCGCGGCCGGCCTGCTGGCCGCGACGGTCGCCTGTTCCTCTGCCCACGAAATCATCAGCAAGACCGATCCGTCGAAACCCGCCGCCTTCGACATTACCAGGGCGGGCGCGACCACCGACGGTCGCCTCGCGACCTTCATGATGGAGGTGACCGGCACGATCGGCCAGGAGAAGCCGAAAGCCGTCGGCAAGCTCGCCGGCGCCAAGGTCGACGCCTATGTCTGGCCGACGAAGCTCGATCCGGCCGCGGTCGGCTTCGCGCCGAAATCCGGCATCCTGGCGCTGGCGATCACGGCCCATCCGGATTTCGATGATACCCCGCTCTACGACGAGAACGGCGACGGCGATCCGAACAATGACGGCGCCGGCTGGCATTCCCACTGGGTCGTGCTCGCCGAGGACAAGGCCTGCGCCGGCGGGCTGAAGGTGCGCGACGTCTCGCCCGGCCAGGATCTCCTGCCGCCGACCGCGCCCGGCCTGCCGCTGGCCCTCGACAGCCCCGGCATGAGCCCGCTCCTGAAGGGCAATACGGTGCGCATCACGGTGCCGGTGAAAGGCGCCGAGAACGTCGCCTTCGACGCGGTCACGGCCGAGCTGCAGGTCCATGCCGAGGGCAAGACGCCGCTGCTCTGCGTCACCGGCGTGCGCAAGGTCGCGTCGGGCAATTTGAGCTTTCCCGGCCGTATCACGCGGCAGAAATAGCGCGCGATCCCGCTTCCCCGCATGACGGCTTTCACGGGCGGAACTTGTCGAAGGCCGCCATGTTGACGATATGGGAGTGTCGGCGCGGCATCGAAGGTCGTGGCGCGGCGGGACAGGATCGACGGCGGAGGGACCGCAATGATGCGCTTTGCGTTTCCGCATAGCCATGCCTTCCGCGGCGGGCGCGTCCTTGTCGAGGACGACGGCGGCGAGGGGCCGGGCGGCCTGGTCGAGTTCGGCGACGGGGTGACGGTGATCGCGCAATGGCGTCCTGCCGGCGATGCGATCCGCCTCGGCATTCCGGCCTATCGCACGGCGAAAGGCACGGAAGTGGCTGCCCGGGAGTGGATCCTGGCGCGGCGCAAGGATGGCACATGGCGATCGCAGCAGGAGCCGTGACCATCGCACCGGAACTGACTTCAAAGCCGAAAGGACAGGCCATGGCCGTTGCGAAGAACACGATCTGCCTATGGTACGACAAGGACGCGGAGGCCGCGGCCCGCTTCTATGCCCAGACCTTTCCCGACAGCGCCGTGCACGCCGTCCAGCGGGCGCCGAGCGACTTTCCCTCCGGCAAGGAGGGCGACGTGCTGGTCGTCCACTTCACGGTCGTCGGCATTCCCTGCATCGGCCTCAACGGCGGCCCGGCCTTCAAGCAGGACGAGGCTTTCTCGTTTCAGATCGCGACGGACGATCAGGAGGAGACCGATCGCTACTGGAACGCCATCGTCGGCAATGGCGGCCAGGAGAGCGCCTGCGGCTGGTGCAAGGACCGATGGGGCGTCTCCTGGCAGATCACGCCGC
>JBDHTH010000139.1:0-6884 GCA_039808545.1 Phreatobacteraceae bacterium
TGAACCGTCAAAGGAAAGACGCAAGTGATCCGCGACCAAATCGACGACGCCCTCAAGGAGGCGATGAAGGCGAGGGATGCGCGTGCCGTCTCGACGCTGCGGCTCATCAACGCGGCGATCAAGAACGCCGATATCGAGGCGCGCGGCCAGGGCAAGCCGGCGCTCGGCGACGAGGACCTGCTGTCGCTCCTCCAGAAGATGATCAAGCAGCGCCAGGAATCGGCCGATCTCTACGAAAAGGGCGGCCGCGCCGAGCTCGCGACGCAGGAGCGCGAGGAGATCGCCATCATCCAGGGCTATTTGCCGCAGCAGATGGACGAGGCTGAGGTCCGGAGCGCGATCGCCGGCGTGGTCGCCGAGACGGGCGCCGCGAGCGTGAAGGACATGGGCCGCGTCATGGCGGCGCTGAAGGAGCGCTACGCCGGCCGCATGGACTTCGCCAAGGCGAGCGCGGCCGTGAAGGCGGCGCTGGCTGGGTGATTTCCGCTTCGTGCCGCGCGGCTTGACCGGGCCGACACGAGTCGACCCAATACGAGCGCATGTAACTCGATATCGATAGGCTGGGGTAGGTCATGTCGGCGCTCGTTTCTCTGGCCTGCATCGGCAAGATCTGCACGGGCGCCGCCACCATCTACGGCGCTGTCAGCAGCGGCCAGGCGATCGAGAAGGTCGGCGAGATCTTCGAGGCGCTGCGCCAGGGCAAGGCAGGAGCGGACGGTCTCTTCCGAAGTGAGAGCGACATCCTGAAGGATGCCCTGCGATCGGCAGAGACAAAGCTGCGGTTGGCCTATGCGGAGTCCTTCAAGGTCACGCACAGTGCCGGCTTCGAGGTGATGGTTGCGACGGCCTTCGACAATCTCGGCGAGGTGTTCGAGACCTGCCTGCCGCGGGGCCAGGCGCTCGCGGCGCTCAACCTCGATGCGAGGAGGATCGGCGAGGCGATCGCCGACGCGGCCGTCGCCCGCAAGATTGACGTGTTTCGAGAAGGCGAGGGTCGCAAGCTCCTGATCGGCCTCGTGGTACTGGCCTTTGCCGAGCTCGACGCAAAGCCGAAATTCATGGAGGCGCTGTCAAGGTTGAACTGGCAGGAGGCGTTCGAACGGCTCGGCCAGATCGACGCCAAGCTCGACGCGCTACCGGATGCGCTTATGCGGAAGATGCTCGCCGTGTTCGAGACGCGCGAGGAGGCGCGGCGTGCCGAACAGGCCGGCATCGAGCGGCAGGCGATCATCCTGCTCGCCAAGCGTATCCGCCATGTCGAGACCGTCGAGGAGGCTCTGCGGGAGCTCGAAAACGTGGTCGAGGTCGCCATCTGCGTGCAGAACGAGGGACGGCTCGGCACGAACAGCGGCAGTTTTGTCGACGAGGTTCTGCGGCGCGTGGCGGCTCTTACAGCCAAGGGGCGCAGCGAGGATGCTATCAAGGTCGCGGATGCGGCGTTCGTCCAATGGGAGATGGAGGAGCAGGAACGGCGCGACGCGGCCCGGCAGGCCGGGCTGAAGCTGCTTGATGCGTCGATCGGGCAGGCGCTCCTGCTGCGCGATGCGGCCGGCGCCGCCGCCCGCATCGCCCGCAAGGTCGAGCTGGAGAGCGATGATCCACAGACGCGGGTCGCGGTGCTGTGGAGCGCGCAGCAGGAATGGTACGAGCGGGGCCGGGACGCGGGGCTCAAGCTGGACTTGGAGGTTGCCATCGAGATCGGTCGCCTCGTCGTGGCGGCGGTTGGAATCGACGAACAAGGCCCTCCCTTGATTGATCTTGGAAGCACGCTCTTCACGCTGGGCGAGCGCGAAAGCGGGGTGGCCCGGCTCGAAGAGGCGCTGGCGGTGCTTCATGTGGCGCTCGATAAGCTCCCTCGCTCCAAGGTTCCGCTGCTCTGGGCGGCCGCGATGAGCAATCGCGCCAATGTGCTTCTCGAACTCGGACAACGCGAGAGTGGGACGACACGGCTGGAGAAGGCGCTGTCGGCGCGTCGGTCAGCATTGGAAGAGCTGAAGCACGATTTGGCATCGCGGGGGAAGGCTCTGCTCGGGCTTGGCAATGTGCTTTTTGCACTCGGCAATCGCGAGAGCGGCACGGAACGGCTCAAGGAAGCGGTGTCGGCGTTCCATGCGGCGCTGGACGCGTTGTCGCGCGATGATATGCCGCTTGATTGGGCGACAGCGCAGAACAATCTCGGCAATGTGCTCTTTGAGCTCGGGGAACGCGATAGCGAGACGGTGTGGTTGGAGGAGGCGAGAACGGCCTATTGCGCAGCACTCGAGGAACGAAGAAGGGAGCTGGTCCCGCTCGACTGGGCGATGACACAGAACAATCTCGGCAATGTTCTTCAGACTCTCGGACAACGCGAGCTAGGAACGGCGCGGCTGGAGGAAGCGGTGTCGGCGCATCGGCTGGCATTGGAGGAGCGGAGGCGCGATCTCGTGCCTCTCGACTGGGCGACGGCACAAGACTGCCTCGGTACAGCGCTGGCCATCCTCGGCGAACGGGAGAGCGGAACGGCTCGGTTGAAGGAGGCTGTGTCCACCTATCGCGCGGCGTTGGAGGAGCGGCCACGCGACTGTGTGCCGCTCGATTGGGCGATGACACAGCACAATCTCGGCCAAGCACTGCAGATCCTCGGTGATCGAGAGAATGAAACATCGCGGCTGATAGAGGCGATGTCGGCCTTTCGGGCAGCGCTTGGGGAGTTGCCGCGTGATCGCCTGCCGCTTTTGTGGGCGATGGTGCAGAGCAGTCTCGGCAACGCCCTTTTAAGGCTCGGCCAGCGAGACGAAGGGACGGCTCTTCCGGAAGCGGCGGTGTCGGCATATTCGGCCTCGCTTGAGGAATACACATCGGACAGCACGCCGCACGATTGGGCATCGGCACAGAACAATCTCGGCACGGCACTCTCCATATTGGGTAAGCGCGAAAGCGGTACAGCGCGCCTGGAGGAGGCGGCTATCGCCTATCGCGCTGCGTCTGAAGTGTGGACTCGTGAAAGCGCTCCGCATTATTGGGACATGGCGCAGCAGGGGCTCGCCGAGACCCTTGCGCTCATCCAGGAGCGCGGCGGTGCCGCCGGGATCTAGCGGCTCCGGCACGCGCTGCGTGCTATAGTGCGCAATATGCGCTTCCCCCCGTCCTTCCTCGACGATATCCGCGCCCGCCTGCCGGTCTCCGAGGTGGTGGGGCGGCGCGTGCGGTTGAAGAAGCAGGGGCGGGAATGGCGCGGGCTCTCGCCCTTCAACGCCGAGAAGACGCCTTCCTTCTACGTCAACGACCAGAAGGGCTTCTATCACTGCTTCTCGTCCGGCAAGCACGGCGACATCTTCCGCTTCCTGATGGAGACCGAGGGCGTCACCTTCCCGGAGGCGGTGGAGCGGCTTGCCGGCGAGGCGGGGCTCGCCATGCCGGAGGTCTCGCCCGAGGCGGCGGTGCGGGAGGCGAAGAAGCGCTCGCTGTTCGACGTCATGGAGCTCGCCGCCGCCTTCTTCGAGGAGCAGCTCCAGACCCGGCCCGGCATCAAGGCGCGCGCCTATCTCGCGCAGCGCGGGCTCGAGGCGAAGGCGCAGGCCGTCTTCCGCATGGGCTATGCGCCGGCCGACCGCTCGGCGCTGCGCGAGCACCTGGCCGGCAAGGACGTGGCGCTCGACGACATGATTGCCTGCGGGCTGCTGATCTCGGGCGACGACATCCCGGTCGCCTATGACCGGTTCCGCGACCGGGTGATGTTCCCGATTCTCGACCTGTCGGGGCGGATCGTCGCCTTCGGCGGGCGGGCGCTCGACCCGGCCGCGCCGGCGAAATACCTGAACTCGCCCGAGACCGAGCTTTTCCACAAGAGCGACGTGCTGTTCAACGCGCGCGCCGCCCGCGCCGCCGCCCATAAGGGCGAGCCGATCATCGTCGCGGAGGGCTATGTCGACGTCATCTCGCTGGTGATGGCGGGGTTTGCGGGGGCGGTCGCGCCGCTCGGCACGGCGCTGACCGAGAACCAGCTCGATCTCCTCTGGCGGATGACCGACGAGCCGATCCTGTGCTTTGACGGCGACAAGGCCGGGCAGCGCGCCGCCTTCCGGGCGGTCGACATCGCGCTGCCGAAGCTGAAGCCGGGCAAGAGCCTCCGATTCGCCAGCCTGCCGGGCGGGCAGGACCCGGACGACCTCATCCGGTCGCGCGGACGTTCCGCGATGGAGGCGGTGCTGGCGCAGTCGCGCCCGCTCGTCGACATCGCCTGGGACCGCGAGCGCGAGGCGCAGGCCGCCGATACGCCGGAGCGGCGGGCGGCGCTGGAGGCGCGGCTGAAGGCGCTGGTGCAGCAGATCGGCGACGAGACGGTGCGCCGCTACTACCGCACCGAGATCGACCGCCGGCTCGACGAGATGGCGGGGCCGCCGGTCCGCTTCGCGCCGGGGCGGGGCGGGGGGCCGGGCCAGCGGCGCTTCGGCAACGACAAGCTGCGCAATGTGCGGGCCGGGCCGAGCGCCAGCCTGGTGCGCAGCGCCGTGGTGCGTGGCGCCGCCGCGACCCTGCCGCCGCGCGAATGCCTGATCGTGATCGCGACGCTCAACCATCCCGAGCTGGCGGTGGAGCATGCCGAGGCGCTTTCCACGGTCGATTTCGCCTCGCCCGAGGTCGACCAGCTCCGGCGCGCCGTGCTGGCGCTGATCGAGCGCTATCCGGCGATCGGCGCCGCCGACCTCAAGGACCTTTTGGAGCGGGAGGGGCACGGGCCCCTGATCGCGCGCATCTCCGGCGCGATCACGCATCGCGGCGACTGGTTCCTCGATCCCAAGGCCGGGCTCGGCGACGTTTCGACCGCCTGGCAGCAGGCGCTGGCCTTGCAGCATCGCATGCGCACGCTAAATAAGGAGCTCCGCGACGCCGAGCAGGCCTATGGAGACGCGCCGACCGAGGCCAACTGGTCCTGGCTCGTCGATGTGAAGACCAACCTGGCGAGTGCAGAGGGAACCGAGGCGCTGATCGATGGATTCGGCGCCTTTTCGGGACGCGCCTCGCGCGGCGGATGAGACGTTGGGGTATCTGGCGGGGGTTCCGCCAGACCAGCCGCTGATCGCCGGTTTGTGTTGAGGGGCGGAAAGATGGTTTCGGATCGGCGCTTGCGTTGCGGAGCCGGAGATGGTTAGGACTGAATTAAACGTCCTCGTTGCAGGATGATGTTGTCCGTGAATGCGCCTCGCCGCCCGGCGGGGCTTTTCGCCATGGGCGCTCGCCAGCGTTGTCTGCGCGTCAGCAACCCATGGGAGCGTAGATGAAGAGATGGAGCGTAGCCTCGGCTACGAAGACGCTTTGAGCAAAGCACGATCCGCCGCCACAAGCAATGTCGAGCGTCTCGCCAAGGCCGTGCGCAGTACCGGCGCGGCCCGCGGTTCGACCGCCGACAAGCGCGCGGCCGCCAAGGCCGGCGACAAGGACGAGGCCGAGCAGAAGGACGGGGAAAGCTCCGATTCCCCGCTGCTCGATCTCTCCGACGCCGCCGTCAAGCGGATGATCAAGCTCGCCAAGAAGCGTGGCTTCGTCACCTATGAAGAGCTGAATCAGGTCCTGCCCTCCGAGGAGGTCACCTCCGAGCAGATCGAGGACATCCTCGCGATGCTCAACGAGATGGGCATCAACGTCGTGGAGGCCGAGGAGGCCGGCGAGGGCGAGGCCGAGGAGGCGAGCGAGGACGACGAGGAAGGCGGCGAGGTCGCCGAGGCCGCGCCCAAGGCGCTCGCCCGCAGCGAGACGAAGTCCGAGCCGACCGACCGCACCGACGATCCGGTCCGCATGTATCTGCGCGAGATGGGCTCGGTGGAGCTGCTCTCCCGCGAGGGCGAGATCGCGATCGCCAAGCGCATCGAGGCCGGCCGCGAGGCGATGATCGCCGGGCTGTGCGAGAGCCCGCTGACCTTCCAGGCGATCATCATCTGGCGCGACGACCTCAACGACGGCAAGATCTTCCTGCGCGACGTCATCGACCTCGAGGCGACCTATGCGGGGCCGGACGCCAAGGCGGTGCCGGCCGAGGGCGAGGCGCCTGAGGCCGAGACCGCCGAGGAAGGCGCCGAGCCCGAGATCCCGGAAGGCGACCTCGACGAGGACGACATGGAGAATTCCATGTCGCTCGCCGCCATGGAGGCGGAGCTGAAGCCGAAGGTGCTCGAGACCTTCAACTCGGTCGCCGACAACTACAAGAAGCTGCGTCGCCTGCAGGAGCAGGACATCGACAACCAGCTCAAGAACCTGACGCTGTCGCCCTCGCAGGAGCGCAAGTACAAAAAGCTGCGCGAGGACATCGTCAACGACGTGAAGTCGCTGGCGCTCAACCAGAACCGCATCGATTCGCTGGTCGAGCAGCTTTACGACATCAACAAGAAGCTCGTCGGCCTCGAAGGCCGGCTGATGCGGCTGTCGGAGAGCTACGGCGTCGACCGGCTCGACTTCCTGAAGCAGTATCAGGGCTCCGAGCTCGACCCGAAATGGAACCTGCGCGTCTCCAAGCTCGGCACCAAGGGCTGGAAGCAGTTCGTCGCCAACGAGTTGGAGAAGATCAAGCAGCTGCGCGGCCAGATCCAGACGCTCGCCTCCGACACGGGGCTGGAGATCGGCGAGTTCCGCAAGATCGTCCAGATGGTGCAGAAGGGCGAGCGCGAGGCGCGGCAGGCGAAGAAGGAAATGGTCGAGGCGAACCTGCGCCTCGTGATTTCCATCGCCAAGAAGTACACGAACCGCGGCCTGCAATTCCTTGATCTCATTCAGGAAGGCAATATCGGCCTGATGAAGGCGGTCGACAAGTTCGAGTATCGCCGGGGCTACAAATTCTCGACCTATGCGACCTGGTGGATCCGGCAGGCGATCACCCGCTCGATCGCCGACCAGGCCCGCACCATCCGCAT
>JBDHTH010000140.1:0-6865 GCA_039808545.1 Phreatobacteraceae bacterium
GTGCCGTAGATGCGCGCCTGCGAGGCCTGGTTGTCCTGCGCGAACACGACCTCGGAGACGAGCTTGAACTTGGCGCGGGAGAGCTCGTCGGCGGCCGGCGGGGTCGCGGCCATCTCGGCGACGACCTTGTCCATCTCGGCCTCGAGCGCCGCCAGCGTCGTACCCGGCGTGGGCGTCGCGTAGACGCCGAAGCGCGTCGTGTCGAGCGTCGAGCCCTGGTACCAGCCGCCCGCATTGGCGGCGAGCTTCTTCTCCACGACGAGGCGCGTGAACAGCCGCCCGGTCGTCGTATTGCCGAGGATCTGCGCCAGCACCTCCAGCGCCTCGGCCTCGCCCGGCTTGGCGATGCGGTAGCTCGGCACGACATAGGAGCGCTGCAGGCTCGGCTGGGTGACGCGCGGATCGGTCAGCGAGACGGTGCGCGGCGCGACCGGCTCGGGCTCGACCGGACGGGGGTCGCGGCCGATGCCCGGCTGGGCGGGAAGCCGGCCGTATGTCTTGTCGGCGAGCTGCCTGACCTCCTCGGCCGTGATGTCGCCCGCGATGACCAGCACGGCGTTGTTGGGCGCGTAGAAGCGCTTGTAGAAGGCGAGCGCATCGACCCGGTTGAGCTGCTCGATCTCGTGCATCCAGCCGATCACCGGGATGCGGTAGGGGTGGTTGAACCAGAGGGTCGCGGCAAGCTGCTCGCCGAGCTTGGAGCCGGGATCGTTGTCGACCCGCATGCGCCGCTCCTCCAGCACCACCTTGCGTTCGGGGAGCACGACCTCGTCGGTGAGGACGAGGCCGGTCATCCGGTCGGCCTCCAGCTCCATCAGGCGCGGCAGCTGCTCGCGGGTGGTGCGCTGGTAGTAGGCGGTATAGTCGGCCGAGGTGAAGGCATTCTCCTGGCCGCCGACCAGCGAGACGAATTTCGAGAAGCTGCCGGCCGGGTGCTTCTGCGTGCCCTTGAACATCAGATGCTCGAGGAAATGCGCGATGCCGGACTTGCCGGGCGGCTCGTCGGAGCCGCCGACCTTGTACCAGACCATATGGGTGACGACCGGCGCGCGGTGATCCGGGATCACCACCACCTCGAGCCCGTTGGCGAGCTTGAAATTGGCGACGTCGTCGGCCTCGGCGGGTGCCGGTGCGGTCGCTGCGGGCGCCTGGGCGCGGGCGATTTCGGTGGTGAGGGACATCGAGCTGAGGCCGAGGAGGAGGATGGTGGAGAGAGCCGCTAGGGGAGGAGCACGCACGGAACGTTCCTTCAAATCAGTCGGGCGCCCGCGCGCACCATAGCGCCAGGGGTCGGGAAGGTCCAAAGGGCGGCGGTCACGATATGATGAGCCTTCACGCTGTGACGAGCCTTACGGGACCGGATCATGCGAAGGGGTGATACTGATAGAGCCAGGTTTCGGACATCACCTTGTCGCCGAGCTTCAGGAAGGCGCGCATCTCGATCGGATCGCCGCCCTCGGCCGTCAGGTCGAACTGGGCGCGCCAGACGCCGAAGCGCTCACCGGGCATCGGCTCGACCAGGATGTAGGAGAAGCTGCCGCGCGAGGCCGAGAGCACGACCTCGGGCTTCACGCCGTAGGGAACCGTGCCGAGATCGCCGCCCGCGAACTCGATCATGAATTTGCGCACGCCCTTCGGACGCGCGGTGCCGGGCTGGCCGCCATTGCCGAGCCGCGTCGCGACGACGCGGGCGAGCGGGCTCGGATAGGGCTCGTCCGACAGCCAGTGCAGGCGGTAGCTGAAGGCATGCACCTGGCCGGCCGCGGTCGGCGCCTTCGGCACCCAGAAGGCGCCGATATTGTCGTGGATCTCGTCGTCGGTCGGGATCTCGACGAGCTCGACCGCGCCCGCGCCCCAGCCGCTCTTCGGCTCGACCCAGACGCTCGGCCGGCGCTCGTAGTTGACGCCGTCGAGATAGTGGTCGAACTCGCGGTCGCGCTGGATCAGGCCGAAGCCGCGCGGATTCTCGTCCGCGAAGGCCGAGACGCCGGTGCGCGTCGGGTTGTGCAGCGGCCGCCAGATGCGCTCGCCGGTGCCGGTCCACAGCGCCAGCCCGTCGGAATCATGCACCTCGGGGCGCCAGTCGATGGCGGTCTGCTTTGCGGTCTCGGAATACCAGTACATCGAGGTCAGCGGCGCGACGCCGAAGCGCGCCACCGGGCGGCGCAGATGAATCTCGCAATCGACGTCGATCACGACGCCCTTGCCGCGCCGCATCACGAAGGCATAGGCGCCGACCACGCTCGGGGAATCGAGCAGCGCATAGGCGCGGACGGCGTCGGGCTCGTCGGCGCGGGCCTCCAGCCAGACATGGGTGAAATCCGGGAACTCCTCCTGGAAGGGCGGCGTCGGCCGGGCAACATCGATCGCGAGGCCGCGCGCCGAGAGCCCGTACTGGTAGTCGGCGCCGATGGCGCGGAAGTAGGAAGCGCCGAGGAAGGCGACCCAGTCGTTCTTGCGCCAGTCCTTGGCGCCGTCGCGCGCCTCCTGGAAGCGGAAGCCGGCAAATCCGGCGCCCTGCGGCAATTGCCGGGCCGGGCTGTCGGCCGGCATGTCGAAATAGCTCTCGCGATAGAGGATCTCGCGCGCCTTGCCGTCCGCGACCGCATGCATGCGCACCGGCTTGGTGAAATAGCGCCCGAGATGGAAGAAGGTCGCGGGAAAGCGGCCGGGACCGTCCGCGAACAGCGCGTAGTCGGTCTTGAAGCGGATCTTGCCATGCGCGTCGTAGTCGATCTTCTCAAGAATCTCGCGCGAGGGCGAGGCGGGCGCGACATAGGCGCGTGTCGCGAGCTCGCGGGCCCGGGCCCGCAGCCCCTCGTAGGAGAACCCCTCGGCCGGACCATAGGCCAGCTCCGGCGCGCCCTGTGCGGCCGCATCGCCGGTCAGCGCCCCCGCGCCCGCGAGCGCTCCGATGAGGGCAAGGAAATCGCGCCGATCCACTGACGTCACGCAAGGGCTCCTATGGTCTTTTCGATCCGGCCGACCGTCTTCCCGGCCGCGATGGCGATTGTTGGGCAATAGGGGAATTTCCCACGGGAATGCCCGCCTTCATATCGATGCAGGCCGGCCGCTCGGCAAGGGTCCCGCGGGCGGAACGCGTTCTCGTCCGATAGTAGGCTGGTGTTTTTGCCACCCGCGTGGCTATTCTCCCGGCAAACGCGCACGCGCGGCGTCGCGTCAGAAGCTTTTCCAAACAATGTCTTCGGGGAGAAATACAGCATGCGCAAGGTCTTCACGCGGCGCCAGGTCGGTCTTCTGGCGGGCGCCGGACTCCTTACCTTGACGGCGCCGGCGCGCGCCCAGTCGCAATTCATCAACGTGCTGACGGGCGGCACCTCGGGCGTCTACTATCCGCTCGGCGTGGCGCTCTCGAAGATCTACGGCGAGAAGATCCCGGGCGCCCGCGCCCAGGTTCAGGCCACCAAGGCCTCGGTCGAGAACCTGATCCTGGTGCAGGGCGGCAAGGGCGAGATCGCCTTCACGCTCGGCGACAGCCTGGTGGCGGCCTGGAACGGCGACGAGGAGGCCGGCTTCAAGGCCAAGCTCGACAAGCTCCGGGTGATCGCCGCGATCTATCCGAACTTCGTGCAGATCGTCGCCTCCAAGGAGTCGGGGATCGCCACGCTGGCCGACCTGAAGGGCAAGCGCCTGTCGGTCGGGGCGCCGAAATCCGGCACCGAGCTCAACGCCCGCGCGATCCTGGCGGCGGCCGGCATGAGCTACAAGGATCTCGGCAAGGTCGAGTACCTGCCCTTCGCCGAATCGGTCGAGCTGATGAAGAACCGCCAGCTCGACGCGACGCTGCAATCGGCCGGGCTCGGCGTCGCCTCGATCCGCGACCTCGCGACCTCGGTGGCGCTGAACGTGGTGGAGGTGCCGCAGGCGGTGATCGACAAGGCGGGGCCGCCCTTCGTCGCCGGCACGATTCCCGCCAACACCTATACGGGCCAGACCGCCGAGGTGAAGACCGCGGCGGTGATCAACTACCTCGTCACCTCCTCGGCCGTGAAGGACGACACCGTCTACCAGATGACCAAGCTGCTGTTCGATTCGCTCGGCGAGCTCGCCAACGCCCATTCGGCCGGCAAGGACATCAAGCTCGAGAAGGCGATCGACAAGACGCCGGTGCCCTACCATCCGGGCGCGCAGAAATACTACCAGGAGAAGGGCCTCTGGAAGGCCTGACATCTTCCGAAGGGCCGCGCCGGACTGCGCGGCCCTTTCGATTCCCATCCAAGGCGCGGGGCGGCCGATGACGACGATCCACCACGAGGACGATCCGAACGCGGCCGCTGCGCAAGCCGAGGCCCTCGACACGTTCGAACACGGCTTTCCGCCCGGCTTCGGCCCCGGCGCCCTCGGCCGGACGGCCTTCTGGATCGCCATCGTCTTCGCGGTCTTCCAGGTCGGCACGGCGCTCTATCCTGCCATGTCGAGCCAGTCGATCCGCGGCATCCATGTCGGCTTCCTTCTGCTGCTGAGCTTCGGGCTGATCGCCAATTTCCGCGCGAAATCGACGGCCGGGCTCGCCCTCGGCTGGGGGCTCGGCGTCACGGGCTTCCTCGTCGGCCTCTATCAGTGGATCGAGGAATACCCGCTCGTCGTGCGGGCCGGCGACCTCAACACGCTCGACATCGTCGTCGGCGTGCTGCTGATCGTGCTCGTCTTCGAGGCGACGCGGCGGATCATGGGCGCGGCGCTGCTGTGGATGTGCGGGGCCTGCATCGCCTATATGCTGTGGGGCAACTACCTGCCCGCCCCGCTCGACCATCGCGGCTACGACTTCCACCAGGTGATCGAGCATCTCTCGTTCGGCACCGAGGGCATCTACGGCGTGCCGGTCTACGTATCGGCCACCTATATCTTCCTGTTCATCGTGTTCGGCTCCTTCCTCGAGCGGGCCGGCATGATCCATCTGTTCACCGACCTCTCCCTCGGCGTCTTCGGCCACAGGCGCGGCGGTCCCGCCAAGGTCGCGGTGTTCGCCTCCGGGCTGATGGGAACGATCTCGGGCTCGGGCGTCGCCAATGTCGTGACTGTCGGCCAGTTCACGATCCCGCTGATGAAGCGCTTCGGCTATCGCTCGGCCTTTGCGGCGGGCGTGGAGGCCACCGCCTCGATGGGCGGGCAGATCATGCCGCCCGTGATGGGCGCGGTCGCCTTCATCATGGCCGAGACGCTGGGCGTGCCCTATTCGGAGATCGTCAAGGCGGCGGCGATTCCCGCCATCCTCTACTTCGCCTCCGCCTACTGGATGGTGCATCTGGAGGCCGGCAAGCAAGGGTTGCACGGCATCCCGAAGGAGCAATGCCCGAATGCCTGGGCGGCGCTCAAGGAGCGCTGGCATCTGGCGCTGCCGCTGGCGGTGCTGGTCTGGCTGCTGTTCGACGGCTACACGCCGCTCTTTGCGGGCGGCATCGGCCTCGCGATCACGGTGCTGCTGATCCTCGGCGCGAGCGCCATGCTGGGCTTCTCGAGCAACGTCCTGAGGGCGATCTTCTGGGTGGGGCTGGGGCTGTTCTGCGCGACGATCTTCCCGGAGGTGCGCGCCTTCGTCATGGCGAAGGCCGGGTTGCCGATCCCGTGGTGGCTCGTCGGCCTCGCCTTCGCGCTCGTCATCGCGATGAACGCCGGCACCGAGGCCGGCCGCGCCACGCTGCTGGCCTGCCGCGACAGCCTCGCGGACGCCGCCAAGACCGCCCTGCCCGTCGGCATCGCCTGCGCGATCGTCGGCACGATCATCGGCATGATGACGCTGACCGGGGTCGGCACCACGATCGGCACCTGGATCGTCTCGTTCGGCAAGACGAGCCTGTTCCTCTCGCTCGTCCTGACGATGATCCTGTCGATCCTGCTCGGCACCGGCATCCCGACGATCCCGACCTACATCATCGTCGCGGCGCTCGCGGCGCCGGCGCTGAAGGATCTCGGCGTGCCGCTGATCGTCAGCCACATGTTCGCGTTCTATTACGGGATCATGGCGGACCTTTCCCCGCCGGTGGCGCTGGCGGCGCTGGCGGCGGCGCCGATCGCCAAGGAGAACCCCGACAAGATCGGCTGGGAGGCGATGCGCGTCGCGCTCGCGGGCTACGTCATCCCGTTCATCGCGGTCTATTCGCCGGCTCTGATGCTGCAGCCTGGCGATCCGATGGAGCCGGTGCTCGGCTTCTACGGCGCGGTCGCCTATGCGGTGTTCAAATGCGCGATCGCGATCGGGCTCTTCGGCATCGTGGCGATCGGCTACCTGCTCGGCCGCCTGACGCTTCTGGAGCGGCTCGTCGCGCTCGGCGCCGCGATCTGCCTGATCGGCGAGTTCCACTACAGCGACCCGGTCGGCTTCGCGGTCGCGCTGGCGTTCCTGGCGATGCATTACCTGCGCATCCGCGGGAGCGCGCCGCAGCCCGCATGAGCCTCTGCCTGATCGCCGGCGGCGTCACGGTGCGCGTCGCCGCCACCGCCTTCATGCTGGTCTGGACGCACAGCGTGCAGAAGACCGAGTGGCAGGAGGACTGGCGGATCGCGGGCGACACGCTCCAGATCGTTCAGGCGCGGATCAAGGGCAGCGGCGCCGGCATGGAGCCGGGCGCCGATGCCGTGCTCAAAAACGGTTGGTGGGAATGGGCGCCGAAGGTGCCGCCGCTCCCCGAGATCGCGCTGCGCCGCAGCGGCGCGGTCGCAGACTGGCGGCTTTGCGTCGACGGCGCCTGCCGAACGCCCGAACAGCTCGGCGTCACGGGCGATCCGGCGGTGCTGCGGCCTTGCCGGTGAAATCCGGCCGCCAGCCGCGCAGCAGCAGCGAGTTCGTCACGACGCTGACCGAGGACAGCGCCATGGCGGCGCCCGCGAAGGTCGGCGTCAGGAG
>JBDHTH010000141.1:0-6824 GCA_039808545.1 Phreatobacteraceae bacterium
CGCCCGAACCTGCCCGCCACCGCGTGCGGCGCGACGTCGAGACACCGGAAGGCGTCGTGCGGCTCCAGGTCAACGAAGCCGAGAGTCCGCTCGCCTGGCTGGCGCGGCGCAAAGACAAGTCGGGCGCGCCGCTTATCGCGCCGGCGGCGCTGCTGGCCGGCGAGAAGCTCAGGCGCGATTTCACCCGCGCCGGCCTGTCGCCGCGCGTGACGGCCGACTGGTCGCGGCCGGCCGACGGCGCGCCGAGCCAGCGCGGTGCCGATGCGATGGCGGTCGCGGCGATCGATGCCCGCGCCCGCCTCGATGCCGCGCTCGCCGCCGCCGGTCCGGAATTCGCCGGGCTGCTGCTCGATGTCTGCTGCTTCCTCAAAGGTCTCGAACTCGTCGAGCACGAGCGCGGCTGGCCGACCCGCACCGCCAGGATCGTGCTCGGCCTCGCGCTGGCGCGGCTCGTCCGGCATTACGGGCTCGGCCGCATCGACGGCGCGGCGCCGGCCTCACATGCGGCGGCGTGATCGGCGAGGTGGGCTCAGGCGGCGGCCCGCATGGCGCGCCCTGCATCCGCATGGATGCGGTCCGTCATCGCCCGCAAACCGTTGGCGCGCTGCGAGGTCAGGTGCTCCTTGAGGCCGATTCGCGCCAGGGTCTCGAACGGGTCGAGCGTCACGATCTCGGCGGCGCGCCGGCCCGAATAGAGCGCGAACATGATGGCGATCAGCCCCTTGACGATATGCGCGTCGCTGGTGCCGCGAAACGTCAGGACCGCGTCGGGGCCGCGCCCCTCGGTCTCGGTCACGAGCCAGACCTGGCTGGCGCAGCCGCGCACCTTGTTCGCGTCGGTCATCTCGCCGGCCGGCATCTCGGGCAGGCTTTTGCCGAGCTCGATCACGTAGCGGTAGCGGTCTTCCCAGGTATCGAGAATGTCGAAATCCGCGAGAATGTCGTCGAGAGCCATCAAACTCGTCCCGTTTGGGCTCTCATATAGGGGCAGCGGGCCCGAACGCCAAACGTTTCGAGGCCCGGTACCGATGGTTGACGACCCGCCTGCGGGCGCCATGGCGGCTCCGGCCGTCCTTTACGCTGGCGAGCGCGGATGCACCGACTGGCCGGGCGTCGTCGCCCGAATCTGGCGCGGCGCGGGCTCGGAGGGCACGCGCGCCGGGTCCTTCATCGCCTCGCGCGGCGCGTCCTTCGCCTGCGTCGCCTCGGCGGGGGCGGACGGCGCCTCGCCGGCCGGCGTCTCGCGGTCGCCGAACCGGCTCGTGAGATACTCGCCGCCGATCTTCAGGGAATATTGCACCTTGCCGAGCAAGGCGCCGGCGAGCCGCGCGCCGGTTGCGCAGGCGTCCGGCTGGCGCTCGCAGAAGCGCAGCACGTCGCCGGCAGCGGCCTGCGCCGCATCCATGGTGTCGAGCGCCGAGACCTGCTTGACCGGGGTGTCGGCCTTGGGCGGCTCGGGTTTTGGCTCGCTCGGCAGCACCACGGCGACGACGCCGAGCCAGAAAGCCGATCGGATGATGAATCCCATGATTGAGCTCATGCCTGTCATTCCGCCGGTTCACATCCGGCTTCTTGGACGACCTTAGCGCGGAGGTCTGAAATCGGCTTTTTCGGAGCATCGACGAATTTACGCGAATACGCTGAAAATCCGCCCGATTCCGGCAAGGCTTCATTAACCATGCGACCAGCGGTCGCGCCCGCCGCTTCCGTCGCGGAGAAAGTCCGGACGAAAAGTCGGCCGAGTTTAGCACTCGCTTAAACCCGAGATGGCACAGTCCGCGACATTGGAAGCCCCCGTGGCCCAGAGGTCGATTTTCGAGTGTCGCGTCGCATTGATCTTCACACGGCCTGTCGGGATGTGATCGGAAGCCTCGTGCATCCGGATATCCGTCACGATGCGCTTCTGGCGGCCCGCCATATGAGCTTCATCGGCCAGCGCCTCGGCGCCGGCGCGCTGATGGTGGCGCTGCTGCCGCTTTATCTGGCGATGCGCGGCGCGCCGGGCCTCGTCGAGATCGTCGCCTGGATCTTCCTGGCGGCGCCGATTCTCGCGGCCTACGACCTTTCGCGCTTCGGCGACCTCTCGCGCGCGCATCTGATCTCGGCCTTCGCGCTGATCGGCCTCGTCCTCACGGTCGCCTCGGTCACCGGCGGCATCGGCTCCTTCGCGGTCGCCTGGCTGCTGCTGGTACCGCTGGAGGCGACGCTCGCCGATTCGCGCAAAGGCTTCCGCGCCGCGACCGCGATGACGGTGCTCGCCCTTTTCGGCCTCATCATCGCCTCCCAGGCCGGGCTCCTGCCGCCCTCGCGCCTGTCGCCGGTGCAGGCGCCGCTCGTCGCCGGGCTGTCGATCCTCGCGGCGCTGCTCTACGGCGCGAGCCTCACCACCGCCGCCATGAAGATCACCGGCCTCGGCCGGAGAATCGCGGCCGATGGCGAGGCGCGCTACAAGATGCTCGCCGAGAACATGACGGATCTCATCACGCGCCACGGCAAGGGCGGCGCCGTGACGTTTGCCTCGCATGCCGCCACGCGCCTTTTCGGCCTCGCGCCCGACGCGCTCGCCGGCCAGGGCCTGTTCGACCGCGTGCATGTCGCGGACCGGCCGCTCTACCTCAAGGCGATCGCGGAAGGCGCCTGGCGCCAGGCTGGCAGCGGCGCGGTGGTCCGTGTCCGCCGCGAGACGCGGCCCGAGCGTCGCGGCGGCCAGCCCGAATTCATCTGGGTCGAGATGCGCTGCCGGCGCATGGAGGCGGAAAGCGAAGGCGACGATATCTCGGTCGTCTCGGTGATGCGCGACGTCAGCGAGAGCAAGGCGCAGGAGCAGGCCGTCGAGGCGGCGCGGCGCGATGCCGAGCGGGCGAACGGCGCCAAGGGCCAGTTCCTCGCCACCGTCAGCCACGAGCTGAGGACCCCCCTCAACGCCATCATCGGCTTCGCCGAGATGCTGATGAGCGAGAAGGACCTGCGCATCGAATACGAGCGCCGCACCGAATATGCGACGACGATCCGCGATTCCGGCCACCATCTCCTCTCGGTCGTGAACTCGATCCTCGACATGTCGAAGCTCGAGAACGGCCAGTTCGAGATCCTGCCGGAGCGCTTCGCGCTGAAGCCGGTGATCGAGGGCTCGCTGCAGCTCGTCACCCTCAAGGCGGAGGATGGCGGCCTCAGGCTCAAGACGCGGCTGTCGCCTGCCGTCGGCGAGATCGTCGCCGACAAGCGCGCGGTCCGGCAGATCATCATCAACCTCCTGTCGAACGCGGTGAAGTTCACCGATCGCGGCGGCCAGGTGGAGATCAGCACCGAGCTGCGCGGCGGCGAGGTGCATATCGCGGTTGCCGATACGGGCATCGGCATCGCCGAGGAACATCTGTCGCGCCTTGGCGAGGCGTTCTTCCAGGTCGGGCAGAGCTACGACCGGCGCTACGAGGGCACCGGCCTCGGCCTGTCGGTCGTCAAGGGGCTGGCCGAGCTGCATGGCGGCCGCCTGGCGGTCGAAAGCCGCCTCGGCGAGGGCACCACCGTCTCGGTCGTCCTGCCGACCAATTGCGAGCGGCCGCGCGAGGACGACGAGCGGCTCGCGGTCCTCAACGCGCGCGAGGCGCTGGGCGAGCGCGCAGGCGAAACCAGGGAGCGGCGGCGTGCTTGAAGCGCAGCGTCGCCGCCCCACGCGGCGCATCGAGGAAGAGGACGGCCTGTTGAAGCGCACGCTGGCCGCGACCGGCACGGTCGCGGGCGCGGCGCTGAGGCCCGTCGGCCGCTACGTCGTCACCCATCCGCTCGACGCGATGGCGGTGCTGGCGCTCGCCGCCGCCGCGACGCTGATCCTGTCCAACGCCCTGCTGCGCCAGACCGCGCGCCATCCCGCCCCGCTCTTTGCCGAGCGCGGCGCCGAGCCGCCGGCCGCGCCTATCGCGCAGCGCCCGCGCACCGATACGACCGGCACCGTGGCGCCGGCGGCCTTGCGCAAGCCGGCCGATGCGCCGGCCGGCCGCCCGAAGGCCGAGATCGTCGCCGAGGTGCAGCGCGAGCTGCTGCGGCGCGGCTTCTACGACGGCGCGGTCGACGGGCTGACGGGCCCGAAGACCGACGCGGCGATCCGCGACTACGAGCAGGCCATGGGTCTCAAGCAGACCGGCGAGGCGACCGAGGCGCTCGTCGCCCAGTTGAAGCGCAGCCAGATCGCCAAGCCTTCGCCCGATAAGCCGGTGGCCGAGAAGCCGCCTGCCGACAAGCCTGCCCAGCGCACCGTCACGGCGATCCAGCGCGCTCTGGTGAAGCAGGGCTACGGACCGCTGAAGACCGACGGGCTGTTCGGCACCGATACCCGCGCCGCGATCGAGAAATTCGAGCGCGACCGCAACCTGCCGGTGACCGGCGAGGCCTCGCCCCGCGTCGTCCGCGAGCTCGCCTCGCTGAGCGGCATCCCGATAGAGTAGGGCGCGGAACGGACCTCGCGCCGCGGACGGGACCTTCATGCGCGTCACGACGGATTTCTGGGTCGGCGCCTATCTGCGCCGCATGAACGCCGCCGGCCATCCTGCGGTGCTGCGCCGGCGCGGCGCCGCGGAGGCGGGCGCCGTCTTCGTGAAGGTCGACCGGCTGGACGGCACCGCCGATCTCTACGGCCCGGCGCCGCAGGCCGTCTTCGAGACAGACCGTCCGACCGACCGGCTGTTCGTTCCGCTGCTGCGCGCCGGCCCGGCCGCGAGCGCCGATGTCGAGGCCCGCATCCGCCGCGAGCGCGAATTCGATTCCGACCTCTGGTTCCTCGAGGTGGAATCGCGCGAGGGCGAGCACGGCCTGGATCTGGCGCCGCTATAGGAGTAGGCCGGCGGCGCCGTCCCTCAGGCGTGGTTCTTGGCCGCCGTTTCGGCCGGGACGAGGCGCTCGGCGCCGGCCGCGTGGACATGCGCTGCGCGGCGGACGCCCGGCGCATCGTCGGCGAGCGGGACATGCTTGGGCGCGCGCGATTCCCCGCGCCAGGTCGCCACGATCGCGTCGGCGATCAGCGGGTCGATATCGGTGAACAGGTCGAGCGCCGCATAGTGGCGCTCCACCGAATGGCCGACCAGCGGGTTGACGAACATCAGGATGCGCTGCGTCAGCATGCGCGGCAGCCGCGCCGCCCGGCACGCGATGGCGAGCAGCTCGCCGCCGCCATCCGCCACGACATTGCGCGCCACGTCGCGCGGCAGGGCGCCGATCCGCGTGAACAGCGCCGCCACCTCCGAGGGGCTGCGCGCCGTCGCGGCCGCGTCGAACGCCGCCTGCATGAGCTCGGAGGGGACCGGGGCGGACGCCGTCCGGCCCGCCTGCGCGGCGCGGATGCCGATCGTGCGGGCAATGAGCGGCGCGCGCTCCTCGGGCCGCGAGGCGAGCAGCGCCCTGGCGTGGCGCGCCAGCTCGTCGGCCGGAAGCGTCGTGCGGCCGCGATAAAGCGGGTCGGCGTCGTCCATCAGGTCGAAGGCGCTGACGAACAGGCCACTCGCCGGCGCGGTCTCCACGGGCTCGGCCGCCGCCGGGCCGGTCTCGGCGGTGTCGTCAGCGTCGTTCGCGGCCTCCAGCGGGCGGCGCGCCGGCTCGGTCTGCGCGAAGCGCCGCGCGATGTTGCGCACGCCGTCATCGTCATGCGCGAGCAGCGCCAGCGCGGTCTCGGGCCCGACGCTTTCGCGTCCGCAGATCGCCAGCGCGTGGGCCGGCGTCGTGCTGCGCACGATATCGGCGAGCGTGCGGTCGTCGAGCGCGGCGGAATGCATCAGCACCGGCTGCGCGACCGCGATGACGTCGCGCGCCAGCTTCGCGGCGACGCGCCCCGGCGTCGCGCCATGGCGCGCCAGGCTCGCGGCGACGGCGACGCGGACCGATTCGTCGGCGCGCGCCAGCATCGGCAGCGCCAGCTCGGCATAGCGGCCGATCTCCTCGGCATCGGGCGCCGGGTTCATCACGTAGAGATCCGTGATGATCCGGATCAGGCTCGGCCGCGCCTCGGCATTGTCCTTCTGCGCCAGGTGAAGCAGCCCCTGCAAGTTCGGGGCGATGCTGTGCGCCATGTCGGATCTCCTGCCCGTCTAAGAATAAGAGACTGCTTTGACCCCTCAAACGGAACCGTTTGAGGGGAGCAGGCTCTGCTCCGCGCCCGTCCGGACAAGCTCCGGCCAAATCGCGCTTTTCCGGATCGTACCCGCTGAGCGTTGACGGACTGTTAACCTTGGGAGCCCTTAATCGACGCTGGACCAGCACCTGGATGCGGCGGGCAAGCCCGCCCGCCGCGTGTTCGGAGCAGTGCCATGCAGAACATCGTGACCTTCACGCCCCGCACCGGCGTCTCGGACGTCCGGCGCGGCGATCGTGGCCCCGCGACCATCCTGATCCTGCCCTCGGTGCGCATCGAGCGCGGCGCCGCCGTGCTCGACGGCGAGCCGAAGCCGGGGCCGCGCGGCCTGCGCGGCGGACGCTGAAGACAGGTTCATGCAGGTTCGGGCGCTGATCGCAGCGATAGCCGTGCTCGCGCTCGCAACCGGACTCGCCGGCTGCGCGGGCGAGGGCGATCTCGGCCGCAAGCCGCGATACGCGATGCTGGACGATGTCGCGCCCTATGTCGGCAAGAAGTTCGCCGGGCAGCGCGAGGAGCCCGTCTCCGATTTCCGGCTGACGGATGACGAGCGCGAGCTGCGGGACCACGCCTACCGCTTCCTGATGCCGGCCCATCCGCGCCAGGCTTTCGACCGCTGGCTCGCCGAACTCGCCCGCACGCGCGTCCTGCCGCCCGAATACGGACGCCTCGAGAAGGAAGGCTATTTCCGCGCCGTCATCGCGGT
>JBDHTH010000142.1:0-6820 GCA_039808545.1 Phreatobacteraceae bacterium
CTTCGTCACTACGACGAAGCCCAAATCCTCCTTACATCACAACCTCAAATCTGTGCCATTGGTGCTGACGCCGGACAGGTTGGATGGCGAGCATGACGGCCTTTCACGTCAGCCTGGTCGGCCGCAAAGACCTCAGCGGCGAAATCTACCGTCAGATCCGGCGCGCCGTTCTCGATCGTCGGCTGCGGCCAGGCGATCCCCTGCCGCCTAGTCGCGAACTGGCGCGTGCGCTGGCGGTATCGCGTGCCACCGTGACGGTGGCTTATGAGAGGCTCGCTGCGGAAGGCTTCGTGACGTCCCGGCAAGGGGCGGGGACATTCGTCAGCGAATTGGCCATGCCGGCCCGGCGCGAAAGGACAGGACGCCGATCCGCTGGCGTGCTTCGGCCGCGCCCGATCTGGGAAGCGATGAACCCGCCGCCCGTGCTCGAGCCGGCTCGGTTCGACTTTCGCGCCGGGCTTTGCGATGCATCGCTGTTTCCGCACGCGTCATGGCGGCGATCGGTGACTTGGGCGCTGCGTTCGGGCGAAACCACCGCCGGTGTTTACGAGCACCCCGCCGGACGCGCCGATCTCAGGGCGGCGATCGCCCGGCATATAGGCGTCCATCGAGGGATCACGGCCTCGGCGGACGACATCGTTGTCGCGAACGGCACGCAGCAGGCGCTCGACATCCTGGCCCGCGTCCTGCTGGCGCCGGGCGACGGGATAGCCGTCGAAGATCCCGGCTACGGGCCCTCGATACGATTGTTCAGATCGCTAGGTATTCGCGTGGTCGGCGTACCGGTGGATCGCGATGGGCTCGTCGTCGATGCGCTGCCGCGCGGAATCCGTGCCGTGTATGTCACGCCTTCGCATCAATTTCCGCTTTCCGTGACGATGACGCTGCCACGCCGGCAGGCGCTGCTGGCCTGGGCCGAGCGGAACAACGCGGCCATCATCGAAGACGACTACGACAGCGAGTTCCGGTTCGCAGGCCGTCCCCTCGAGCCGTTGCAGACGCTCGATGAAAAGGGCCGGGTCATCTATGTCGGCACCTTCTCGAAGACGATGCTGCCGACGCTTCGGCTGGGCTTCCTGCTGGCGCCGCCATCGCTGCGAGCGGCCCTGCACAACGCGAAATTCGTCAGCGACTGGCATTCAACAACGCTTGCCCAAGCGGCGCTCGCGCGCTTCATCGACGAGGGCGCGTTTGCGCGCCACATCCGGCGGATGAGCGCGATCTATCGAGAACGGCACCGGATCCTCGCGGACGCGATCACCCGCGGTTTTGCCGAGCATCTCGAACTCATCCCGTCGACAACCGGGCTGCATCTCACGGCTCTCGCCCGGACAATGTCGGTCGACCAGATCGCCGAGATCGCCGGCCGGGCGTCTGATCGCGGTATCGCCTTTCAGGTCCTGTCGATATTCGCCGTGGACGCGCTCCCCCGAGCCGGAATTATGCTGGGGTATGGCGCCATCCCCACGGAGCATATCGAAGAGGGGATGCGTTTGCTCCGCGCCTGTTTCAACGGCGAGTCTCAGTAAAACGAGAGTATCGAAGCTCTCGGCGGGGCGATGGAATGGCCAAACATCGAGCGGAACTCGACCTTCAGGGGACATTCGCCGAGCAGCCGTCTCAAAGCCATTCAACCTTCCAGCATGCAATCCGCCAAGCTGTAGCAGTGGCTTGCCTGGTAAGCGTTCCGGCCCCGGTTCATATGCGTCAGATTGAACGTCCGAATGGCACTCAGGATGCGTGGCGCCGCAAGGAAGCTGCGGATCGAGGCGGAACTCCGGACATTGATGCCGAACATATCTGCGCCGCGCGGGAAGAAATAGCTGACATCTTCCGGCCTTATGGCGCAGCGCTCGAGAAAATCTTCGTCCACATGACCCTGTGCGAGTGAATGGTCCGTGGTGAAATCCGAGAGATGCACCAGGAATCGCGCACGGATGTCCTCGCCATCCGCATAGAGCGTGAAGAGCTCCATCCAGCTTGCATTGACGCGGACAAGCGGCTTGTCGGATGTCGATGGCAGACAAGAAACCGACCAGAAATGGCGCTCGCTGCGGCGCGGGATGGGGATGCAGTTTTGGCCGTAGAGCCTGAGAATCTCCAGAACGTTCTGCGCCTGCGGGCGATGAAGCAGCTTTTGAAATCGTGTGGCGTATTTGAGCCGTAATTCGAGGGACTCCGAGCGTTCGTCGGCGTCGCGCAAGTCGATCTTGCCGTCTTTCCAATCGCGCTGCCGCTCGAGATCCAGAAATTGGCGCAGACCGGTGGCGCCGCGCCGAGAGATCCTGCTCACGTCAGGTGCCATGTGAGATCCATCTGTGCCGCGCATCGCGAGAGATTAGCTCTGCCGTTCGGGGCGTGCGGCTATACTGATGCCAGTTATGACGCCAACAAGGCCCGCTACCAGGTTGCCGCTCAAACGCTCTCCCAGCATCGGCACGGCAAGGAGCCCGGCCGTCACCGGGTTGACGGCCACGGACACGGCGACCAGCGTTGGCGAGGCCCGCCCGAGCGCGAACGCCCAAAGATAGAAGATCAGAGCACCGCAGACGATGGCGAGGTAGCCGACGGCGGACCATTGCAGGCCGCTCATCTGGGGAAGCGCCGAAGGCCGCCCGCTCGCCAAGGCGAGCAGGACGAGGACGCCGGCGCCGACGGCCATTCCCGAGGCAGCGAAGGCGATCGCGGTTGAACGCGCGACAAAAGGCCGTGACCAGACATTATAGAGCGCCATGCAGCTCGCGGCTGCGACCATGATGAGGTCGCCGCGCCAGGCGCTAGCCGGGGCATCGTGCAGGCTGCTCGCCAAGGCGACCGCAACGCCGGCCATTGCCACCAGCACACCGATCGTCTTGCGCATCGTGATGGCCTCGATACCCAGCAACGCGGCCGCCATCATCGTCAGCAGCGGCAAGGTCGAAAGGGCGAGGGCTCCTCGTGCCGCCGTCGTGTAGATCAAGGCGGCGTTGAACAGGATCGGAAACAGCCCGAAGAACAGCAGTCCGAGGCCAGCGACCCCTGCCCAGTCGGAACGGGCAGGCCAGCGGTTCGGCTGCGCCATCGTCAGCGCCAGCAGGACGAGAAAGCCGCCTCCGAATCTGAAGGCGCCGATCGTGATCGGATCGAGTGCATCGGAAAGGTAGCGCGTCGCGACGATGGCGGTGCCTCCCAGTGCGCTGGACAGGATCGCCGCCCATAGGCCCGCATTCATCCGGAATTTCTCCATTGCCGGCGCGCTTGTAACGCGGGATCTATCATTCCAGAATGAAATAAAATCGATGACTCTCACAACGGATACACATGAGCATGCCCGTGCTCGATTCCGATCTTCTGCGCGTGTTCGTCGCCGTCGCCGACTCTCTGTCGTTCACGCGGGCGGCGGACCGGCTCAACCGAACGCAGGCTGCCGTCAGCGCGCAGATCAAGCGACTGGAGGAGCGGGTGGATGTCCGGCTGTTCCGCCGGACGACAGCCCGTGTCGAGCTGAGCGAACATGGCGAGGTTCTGCTGGCCGATGCTCGCCGAATCCTGGCCCTGCATGACGCCGCGATCGCGCGGTTGATGGGCCGGAACGCCGAGATATGTCTGCGCCTGGCCATCATGGAAGATTACGGGACCAAGCACCTCCCGCGCATTCTGGCCGAGCTTGCCGAGAGATTTCCTTCGGCACGCGTCGATGTGGAGGTCGGATTGACCGCCCGCTTGCTGCTGCGGCTCGGGCGGTCCTTCGACGCCGTCGTCGCGATGCACGCGGCCGGAGCCGGCGAGGGCGAGCTGATCTGCCGGGAGAATGCCGTTTGGGTCGCATCGGCCGAGCGCGATGTCGAGGATCTCGCCCCCGTGCCGGTCGCGCTTTCCAATCCCGATTGCCTGTTCCGGAGCTGGGCCAGCGCCGCGCTCGATGAAGCGCAGAGGCCGTGGCGGCTGGCCTATGTCAGCCCGAGCTTCACTGCGGTCGAGGCGATTGTTGAGCAAGGCCTGGCGGTGACCGTGATGAAGGCCAGCTTGGTATCGCCCCGATTGCGACAAGTCCTGCCGCCAAAGCTTCCGCCGTTGTCGTCCGCCGAGATCCGTCTTCACCGTGCGGCGGGCCTCGGCGCTGGGGAAACGGCGCTGATCGACCACATAGCCGACCGCTTGCGCGCGCTCACCAGAGGAGCGTGAAAAGCGGACATCCTCAAACTCGGTGCAAGCGCGAGGAGAGCGAGAGCTTCCATGGGGTCGCAGGAGCCTGAGGGGATCCGTGCCTTGACCTTGAACAGCGCTTCAAGGTTACCGATCTCCAGCCCATCTGGAAGGTGATAGGCATGAGCAAGCGCATCCTGCACGTCGTCAGCAACGTCTCGCATTACGCCGATCCCGATCAGCCGACGGGCCTGTGGCTGTCGGAGCTGACACATGCCTGGGACGTCTTCGCCGCGCGCGGCTACGAGCAGTCCATCGTGAGCCCGAAGGGCGGTGTCTCGCCGCTGGAGCCGCGGGCGCTCAAATGGCCGCTGCTCGATGCCTCGGCCAGGGCTTGGTTGAATGATCCCGCCCGCATGGCGCTGCTGTCCACGACGACGCGGCCCGACGACATCGATCCGGCGGGTGTCGATGCGATCTATTTCACCGGCGGCCATGCCGTGATGTGGGATTTCCCCGACAGCGCGGGGCTGCAGGCGATCACGCGCGCCGTCTGGGAGCGCGGCGGCATCGTGTCCGCCGTCTGCCATGGCTATTGCGGCCTTCTGAACACGCGGCTGTCGGACGGGGCGCTGCTGGTCGCCGGCAGACGCGTAACCGGATTCTCCTGGACGGAAGAGATCCTCGCCGGCGTCGCGAAGAAGATGCCCTACAATGCCGAGGCGGAGATGAAGCGGCGCGGGGCGCGCTACGAGAAGGCGCTCCTGCCCTTCCTGCCCTATGCGGTCGCTGATGGCCGCCTCGTGACCGGCCAGAACCCGTTCTCCGCCAGGGCGACGGCGGCGAAGGTCGCTGCTTTGCTCTGAGGCCGGGTGAGCTATCTCCCCTGGGCCGCGCGGCTCAGGCGCTAGCGTCGATATCCGCCACCTTGCGGCGCAGCGCCTCGGTCAGCGCGGCATGATCCCATTGGTCGAGGCCCGCCGGCAGCAGCCTGCGGATCCCGTCGAGGCTGAAGCCGGCCTGCTGCGCGGTCGTGATCGGTTCCAGCACGAGCACCGCCTCGGGCGGATAGGTGCGATAGCCGTTCGGGCGGCGGTCGACGGTCTCGTTCCTTCGAACCCTGCACCAATGGTGACCCGTTCGTCGCCCCATACTCCCTCTGAGCCGGGAGGTGAAGCACCGGAGGCCAGCCCCACTCATCCGATGCTTCTCGAGGCGCCTACTTCCCCGTGAACACCGGCTTGCGCTTCTCGACGAAGGCGGCCTGCGCCTCGCGCGCATCTGCGCTGCGGGAGAGATCGACGGTAACGGTCTGCTCGAAGCGGTAGCCGTCGCGCACCGGCATCTCGGCGACGGTGCCGAAGGCCCGCTTGATGCGGCGGACGGCGAGCGGGCTCTTGGCGGCGATCTCGGCCGCGATGGCGCGCGCCTCCGTCATCAGGCGGTCGGCCGGCAGCGGCTTTTCGATGATGCCGAGCCGGTAGAGCTCCTCCGCGGTGATGCGGCGGCCGGTGAAATACATCAGCCGGGCCTTGGAGCGGCCGAGATGCTCGTTCAGGAAGCTCGCGCCGCCCGCGAGCCCGACATCGAGCTCCGGCATGGTGAAATACGCGCCCTCGGCGGCGAGGAGGATGTCGCAGGACAGCATCAGGGCGAAGCCGGCGCCGACGGCCGGGCCGTTGGCGGCGCAGATCACCGGCTTCTCGCAATCCTGGGCCGCATAGAAGAACTCGCGTGTGATGCGGTTGTGGCCCGGATAGTCGCCGGGCTGCTTGACGAGGCCGACCCGCTCCTTGATGTCGGCGCCGGCCGAGAACACCTTGCCGGCCCCCGTCAGGATGATCACGCGGACGTCGTCGCGGTCGCTGAGCGCGTCGAACAGCCGCACATATTCCTCCCGGCAGGCGCGGTTCTGCGCGTTCACCGGCGGTCGGTCGAAGGTCACGGTCGCGATGTGGTCCTCGACCTCGAGGCGGAAATCGGTCTGGGTCACGGGCGGGCCTTTCGGGAACGGCGTCAGAGGGGCGACCAGCGGAAGACGTCGGTGATGCGGTCGAGCGGCGGCAGGCTCGCGGCGAACGCGTCCGGCAGGGTCTCGGCGAGCATCGCGGCGGTCCAGGGCCGGCCGGCGTCCAGCACGCGGAAGGGGCGGTGCTGGCCGTAGAGGTAGAGCTCGTTGCCGCGCGCGCCGATCACCTGGCCGTTGACGGCGCTGGCCGCCGCGCTCGCCAGGAACACGACGAGCGGCGCCATCTGATCGGGCTGCGAGGCTGCGCGCGAGCGCTGGAGGTTGGCCAAAGCCTCGGCCGAAATCTCGCCTTGACGCCGGCTGTCCGCGAGCGCGGTCATGCGGCTGGTGCTCGAAGGAGCGACGCAGTTGGAGCGCACCCCGTCCGCCGCCATGTCGCGGGCGATCGCCTGCGACAGGCCGACGATGCCGAGCTTGGCGGCGGCGTAATTCGCCTGCGCGGTCGAGCCGATGAGGCCGCTCGCCGAGGTCATATGCACGAAGGCGCCGCCCTTCTGGGCGCGGAAGCGGCGGGCGGCGGCGCGCGCGACGTTCCAGCTCCCGAGCAGGTGCACCGCCATGACGGCGTCCCAGTCCTCGGGCGCCATGGCGTCGATGCGCTGCATGCGGACGATGCCGGCATTGTTGACCACCGCGTCGATCCGGCCGAAGCGCGCGATGGCGGCT
>JBDHTH010000143.1:0-6778 GCA_039808545.1 Phreatobacteraceae bacterium
ATCCGCCTCGCCACGGCGAGCCGCCTCGCCGGCCTCGAGACGCGTGAGGACGGCATCCTCGCCCGTATCGAGGGAGAGGACGGCGCCAGCCGAAGCGACATCCGCGCGCCGCTGCTGATCGGCGCCGACGGCCTCTGGTCGGCCGCCCGCCGGCTCGTCGGCGACAAGGCGCCCGCCACCTTCAGCGGCCGCGTCGCCTATCGCGCGACGATGCCGGTCGAGGCCCTGGAGGGGATCTGCGCGACCGATTCGGTCTCGGCTTTCCTCGGCGCCAGGACGCATCTCGTCCTCTACCCGATCGCCGCCGGCCGGCAGTTCAACCTCGTGCTGATACTCGACGACGCCGATCCCGGCGCCGGCTGGGCGTCGGAGGTCGAGACCGCTGCGCTGCTGCCGCGCCTGCCGCCGATGGCGCCGCGTCTGAAGACGCTGATCGCCGGCCTGCCGAGGCTCGGCCGCTGGCCGCTCTCCACCCGCTCGATCTGGTTCGGCCCCGAGGCGGGGCGCGCCGTGCTGATCGGCGACGCCGCCCATCCGATCCTGCCCTTCTTGGCGCAGGGCGCCGCGATGGGCATCGAGGATGCGGCGTCGTTGGCCGAATGCTGGGCCGGCGCCGACGATCCCCGCCAGGCCTTCGCGCGCTTCACCGCGGCCCGCGCCGAGCGCGTCGCGCGCGTGCTCGCCGCGAGCCGCCGCAACGGGCGGATCTTCCATCTGCAAGGCCCGGCGCGCCTTGCCCGCGACATCGCGCTCCGCGCCCTCTCGGGAGAGCGCATGCTGGCGCGCTACGACTGGCTCTATGGCCACGGCGCCTGAGCGCGGCTAAAACCCCGCCACGCGGACGTGGCGAAATGGTAGACGCAGCAGACTTAAAATCTGCTTCTCTCAGAGAGTACGGGTTCGAGTCCCGTCGTCCGCACCACCTCGCAGGACTTCACCCGTGCTCGCGGATCGGCGGCTGGAAGGTCAGCCCCATGTCCCAGGGGAAATAGATCCAGGTGTCCTGCGATACCTCGGTGATGAAGGTATCGACGACTGGCCGGCCGAGCGGCTTGGCGTAGACGGTGGCGAAATGCGCCTTCGGCAGCATCTCGCGCACGATGCGCGCCGTCTTGCCGGTATCGACGAGGTCGTCGATGACCAGCACGTTCTTGCCGCCCTCCCCGCCGAGCTTCAGGAGGTCCGGCGCGACCGGCTTGATGACCTGCAGCGAGCCCTGGTTCTTGTAGTCGTGATAGCTCGCGACGCAGACCGTATCGATCATCCGGAGGCCGAGCTCGCGCGCCACGATCGCGGCCGGCACCAGCCCGCCGCGCGTGATGCAGACGATCGCCTCGAACGGCCCGGCCCCCGCCAGCCGCCAGGTCAGCGCCCGCGCGTCGCGGTGAAACTGGTCCCAGGAAACGGGAAACGCCTTCTGCTGCGGCTCGCTCATGATCTCGGCTCCGATGTCGACCGGCAGATGAAACCGGCCGCGCGGCGGAATGCAAGCCCGCGCCGCGCCCGGCGGACACCCGCCCACAGCCATCGGTCCCGCTGATGGCTGCCATCACGAATATCCATTGCGTGTATGTGCCCGCAATCTGCTATGAGGGCGGCATCAAGATCGCCAACGCCCGGCCGGAGGTCGTCCATGTCCCAGCTTGAAGCGACGTCCCGCCCCGACTGGCGCACGCCGGCGGTGATCATCGCGGCCGGCTGCGTCATCGGCTTCCTGAGCTTCGGCCCGCGCTCCGCGATGGGCTTCTTCATGACGCCGATCTCCACCACCAATGGCTGGGGCCGCGACGTGCTGGCCCTGTCGCTGTCGATCCAGAACCTGCTCTGGGGCGTCGCGCAGCCCTTCATGGGCGGCATCGCGGACCGCTTCGGCTCGCTGAAGGTGTTCTGGGCCGGCGCCGTGATGTACGCGCTCGGCCTCGTGCTGATGACGGTGTCGACCAACCCCTGGGTGATGCATGTCGGCAGCGGCGTGCTGATCGGCCTCGGCCTCGGCGGCGTCTCCTTCAACCTGGTCCTGGCGATGTTCGGCAAGCTGCTGCCGCCCGAGAAGCGCTCGATGGCGTCGGGCTTCGGCACAGCCGCCTCCTCGGCCGGCCAGTTCGTCTATGCGCCGCTGACCATCTTCCTGATCGATTCGGTCGGATGGCAGAGCGCCATCCTGCTGCTTTCGCTCTCCATGGTGCCGATCCTCGTCATGGCGATGGCGCTGCGGACGAAGCCGCAGGCCGTCGCCAGCGTGAGCGCGGCGCCGCAGCAGAGCTTCTCGGCCGCGATCGGCGAGGCCTTCCGCCATC
Organism: Phreatobacteraceae bacterium; assembly: GCA_039808545.1. Lineage (GTDB taxonomy): Bacteria > Pseudomonadota > Alphaproteobacteria > Rhizobiales > JBDHTH01 > JBDHTH01. Next base: position 2,298 of record JBDHTH010000143.1, read on the forward strand.
CGAGCTACGTGCTGCTGGTGCTCGGCTTCTTCACCTGCGGCTTCCAGCTCGCCTTCATCACGGTGCATCTGCCGGCCTATGTCGCGGATCTGAAGCAGCCGGCCTGGGTCGGCGGCTGGACGATGGCGCTGATCGGCCTGTTCAACATCGTCGGCTCGCTCTCGGCCGGCTGGCTCGGCAGCCGCCTGCCGCGCCGCTGGATGCTGGCCGTGATCTATTTCCTGCGCTCCGTCGCGATCCTCGCCTTCCTCTACGCCCCGGCCTCGCCGGCCACGACCCTGATCTTCGGCGCCGCGATGGGCCTCCTCTGGCTCTCCACCGTGCCGCCGACCGCCGGGCTGGTGACGCTGATGTTCGGCACGAGCTACCTCGCGATGCTCTACGGCTTCGCGTTCTTCTCCCATCAGGTCGGCGGCTTCCTCGGCGCCTATCTCGGCGGTGTACTCTACGAGCGCACCGGCTCCTACGACGTGGTGTGGTGGCTGAGCATCGTCCTCGGCGTCGCCTCGGCGATCATCAACATCCCGATCCGCGAGAAGCCGGTCGAGCGCCCCGCCCCCGCCGCCTGACGGCCCTGCGCGCCGCCCTCTTGCGCGGCGCGCGCGCCTCGGTCAGGACTGCATCAGCCACGGGAGGCAAGGAAATGGCGTCGTTCAAGGCAATCATCATCGAGAAGACCGGCGAAAAGGGCCAGACGGTCCGGCTCGGCGACTTCGACGAGAGCGGCCTGATGGACGGCGACGTCACGGTCCGCGTCGCGGCCTCCACCCTCAACTACAAGGACGGGCTGGCGGTCACCGGCAAGGCGCCGGTGGTGCGGCGCTGGCCGATGATCCCCGGCATCGACTTCGCCGGCACGGTGGAAGCCTCCGATCATCCGGACTGGAAGGTCGGCGACAAGGTCGTCCTCAACGGCTGGGGCACCGGCGAGACGCATCTCGGCGCCTATGCCGAGAAGAGCCGCATCAAGGGCGACTGGCTCGTCCGCCTGCCGGACGGCATGGATTTCACCGAGGCCATGGCGATCGGCACCGCCGGCTATACCGCCATGCTCGCCCTGCTGGCGCTGGAGCGCCACGGCATCGCGCCGGCGCGCGGGCCGGTGGTGGTCACGGGCGCGGCCGGCGGCGTCGGCTCGGTGGCGATCAGCCTGCTCGCCAGGCGCGGCTACCATGTGATCGCCTCCACGGGCCGGGCGAGCGAGGCGGATTACCTGAAAGGCCTCGGCGCCGCCGAGATCGTCGACCGGGCCGAGCTTTCCGCGCCCGGCCGCCCGCTCGACAAAGAGCGCTGGGCCGCCGGCATCGATTCGGTCGGCTCGCACACCCTCGCCAATCTCCTGGCGATGACGAAATATGGCGGCGCCATCGCCGCCTGCGGCCTGGCGGGCGGCATGGACCTGCCGACCAGCGTCGCGCCCTTCATCCTGCGCGGCGTGTCGCTGCTCGGCATCGATTCGGTGATGGCGCCGAAGGTCCTGCGCGAGGAAGCCTGGGCGCGGCTCGCGACCGATCTCGACCGCGCCAAGCTCGCCGCGATGACGACCACGATCGGCCTCGACCAGGTCGTCGCGGCTGGTCAGGACATACTCGACGGCAAGGTGCGTGGTCGAACTGTCGTAAAAATCGGCTGACTTACCGCACCGTCACGGCCGCTTCGAGCTTCATCGCGCGGGCAAGCTGCTTGACGCGGTTCGACAGGCGGTCGCCGGCGAGCGCCGCGAGGTCGAGCGGCAAGGTGAGCACCAGCCGCCCGTGCTCCACCGTCAGCGCGGTGCGCGGCAGGACGCCCGGCATCGCGGCCGAGACGAGATAGGCGACGCGCATCGCGCCGCCGATCAGCCGGGCCCGCTCGCGCATGGCAGGCGCCGCGAGGTTGCGGATGCGCGGGCTGAATCCTTCCTCGGACAGGCCGACATGGCGGTGGAACACCGTCAGCGCCAGGAAGGCGCGGCCGCCATGGTCGATGCCGACGAAACCCGCATTGGCGACGACGTTGAGGCTCTGCTCGCCGCGATAATCCGGATGCGCGCGCCAGCCGATATCGGCGAGGAGGCAGGCCGCCTGCCGCAGCCTCAGCTCGCCGGCCGTCTCGGCGATGCCCATCGAGGCGAGCATGCGCCCCGTCCAGTCGATCAGCTCGACGCCGTGATGCGGCGAGCGTGAGCGCAGGTAGCAGAGCTCGCCTGCCGCCGCGATCAGCGGATCGAGCGCCTGCGTCTCCGCATCGAGCCGCTCATAGAGCAGCCCCTCGCGCACGCCGAGCGCCGAGATCACCACCTCGCTCGCCTTCTGCGCCTTCACAACCTGCTCCAGCACCAGCGCGCCATAGGCGAGAAGCGGGCGGCGCGCATCGGCGACGACGTCGATCTTCTCCAGCGTCGCGGTATCGACCCGGCGGATCATCGCGGTGAAATCGACCACTTCGGCGGCCGGGATGCGGTACTCGTGCATCACATGCAGCGGATGGTCCTTCTGCCACATGTGGAGCCGCGCCAGCGCGCGCCAGGTGCCGCCGACCGCGTAGAAGGGCCGGCCCTTGCCGCGCTTGAGGAGGTCGACGCCGGCGATCGCGTCCGCCACGACCTTCTCGGCCTTCTTCAGCGACTTCTCGGCGAGGTCCTGCAGCGCCAGCCCGCCGAGCGGCAGCGAGACGCCCTCGCCGACCGTCTCGCCTGCGACGTCGACCAGCTCGAGCGAGCCGCCGCCGAGGTCGCCGACGATGCCGTCCGGCTTGTAGAAGCCCGAGACGACGCCGAGCGCCGCGAGCCTGGCCTCGCGGTCGCCCGAGAGGATGTTGATGTCGGCGCCGATCAGCGTCTCGGCCTCGGCGATGAACTGCGCGCCGTTGCGCGCGTCGCGGCAGGCGGCGGTGGCGAGCGCGATGATCTCGCCGACCTCGATGACATCGCACAGCGCCCGGTAGCGGTTGATCGCCGCCAGCGCCTTTTCGACCGTGTCGGCCGCGAGCTCGCCTGTCGTCGCAACCGCACGGCCGAGGCCGCACATCACCTTCTCGTTGAAGATCGGCGTCGGCGAGCGGGTCATCCCCTCATAGACGACGAGCCGCACCGAGTTGGAGCCGATATCGAGGACAGCGACCGGCGGCCCGTGGCCGAGCCGGCCCGGCGCCTCCACGGCGCCGGCCGAATCGCTAGGGCGCTTCGATCCGCTTGGCGAAGCTGCGCGGAGAGGAAGACTTGAGAGATTTGCCACGTCCCGACAGGCTCGGATTGGTCATGAAATAGCGCTGGGCGTTGAAGGCCTCTTCGCCCGGGCCGGCATTTATGCGTACCGAGGTCCCATCCGGCAAGACCCGCCAGCTCTGCTGGTTGTCTTTCAGGTTGGCGGCCATCACCTGATCGAGGATCTGCGCGTGCACGGTCGCGTTCTCGATCGGGTAGAGCACCTCCACGCGCCTGTCGAGGTTGCGCGGCATCCAGTCGGCCGACGAGATGTAGACCTTCGCCTTGGCGTGCGGCAGGCCGTGGCCGGCGCCGAAGCAGGCGATGCGGGTATGCTCCAGGAAGCGGCCGACGATCGACTTGACCTTGATGTTCTCCGACAGCCCTTCGACGCCCGGCCTCAGGCAGCAGATGCCGCGGATGACGAGGTCGATCTTCACGCCCGCCTGGCTCGCCTCGTAGAGCGCGTCGATGATGACGGGGTCGACAAGCGAGTTCATCTTCGCCCAGATCGCGGCCGGCTTGCCGGCCTTCGCGAAGCCGATCTCGGCCGCGATATGGTCGAGCAGCTTCTTCTTCAGCGAGAAGGGCGAGACCGCGAGCGCTTCCAGGCCCGCCGGCTCCGCGTAGCCGGTCATGAAATTGAAGATCCGCGCCACGTCGCGCGCGATGTTCGGATCGTCCGTGAAGCACGACAGGTCCGTGTAGACCTTGGCGGTGATCGGGTGGTAGTTGCCCGTGCCGATATGGATGTAGGAGGTCAGCGAGCCGCCCTCCCGGCGCACCACGAGCGACAATTTCGCGTGTGTCTTCAGCTCGATGAAGCCGAACACGACCTGCACGCCGGCCCGCTCCAGGTCGCGCGCCCAGCGGATATTGGCCTCCTCGTCGAAGCGGGCCTTCAGCTCGACCAGCGCGGTGACCGACTTGCCGGCCTCGGCCGCGTCGATCAGGGCGCGAACGATCGGGCTGTCGTTCGAGGTGCGGTAGAGGGTCTGCTTGATGGCGACGACGTCGGGGTCGACGGCGGCCTGGCGCAGGAACTGCACCACCACGTCGAAGGACTCGTAGGGGTGGTGGACGACGATGTCCTTCTCGCGGATCGCCGCGAGGCAATCGCCGCCATGGTCGCGGATGCGCTCGGGGAAGCGGGGATTGTAGGGCACGAACTTCAGATCGTCGCGCGGCAGCGCCACGATCTCGGAAATCTGGTTGATGGCGAGCGGGCCGGACAGCACGCTGATGCGGCTGGCGGCGACGTTCAGTTCGCCGGCGACGAAGCCGCGCAATGCGTCGG
>JBDHTH010000144.1:0-6763 GCA_039808545.1 Phreatobacteraceae bacterium
CCACCTCGCCGAAGGTGCCGATATGCGGCAGGCCCGAGGGGCCGTAGCCGGTCTCAAAGATCACGGGCCCGGATTTCGGCCGCTTCTCGAGGCGCTGGATGACCTTGCGCGCCTCCTCGAACGGCCAGGCGTTGGAGAGCGCGGCCGCCTCCTCGATCGTCGTCGGCCCGGCTGGCGCCGGCTTCGGCGCGGCGGGCTTCGTCTCGGCATTCATAGATAAAACCTCAGGATCGCGCCGCGACCCGGCCAAGCCGGCCGGTCGGCGACATCGCGATCACCTTCTAGAACCTGCCCGCCGCGCAGGGAAGCCCGCAACGGGCGGCGCAGCGAGGATTCACGCCGCCGCGTGGCTGAACGGCGCCTCGAAGATGGCGCGCAGCTCCAGCGCGTCGCGGGCCTCGCGCAGCCTTTGCAGGATGCGCGGGGCGCGCACGAAGCGAGCGATCTTGGCGAGCGCCTGCAGATGGTCGGCGCCCGCCGTCTCGGGCGCCGCCAGCATGAAGACGAGGTCGACGGGCTTGCCGTCCGCCGCCCCGAAATCGACCGGTTTCGCGAGTCGCGCGAAAATCACCGAGGGGGTCGCCCGCGTGCCGAGCCGGGCATGCGGGATCGCCACCCCCTCGCCGATCGCGGTGGTGCCGAGGCGTTCGCGCTGCAGGAGCTTGTGGAAGACGTTCGCCTCCGACTCCCCGACCGCCGACGCGATCATCGGCGTCAGGGCCTGCAGCACTTCCTTCTTGTTGGCGACCTCGAGGGTGGCGACGATATCGTCGGCCTTGATCAATTCACTGAGGGACATTTCGCCTGCAATCCGCGAATGAGGGCGCTGTGTTCAGCGCGCCTTGCCATTGGTCTCCGCCGGCGTTTCGGCCGCGGGGTCGATCCACCCGATATTGCCGTCATGGCGTCGGTAGACGAGGTTGACGCGGCCGTTGCCGGCATGGCGGAAAGTGACGACCGGCAGCCCGGTCAGATCGAGCTCGACGACCGCCTCGCTAACCGACAAGGTTTTCAGGGATTTGACGCTCTCGGCGACGATCACCGGATTGAACTCGTCGACATGGACGTCGTCGTCGGCCGGGCTTTCGATGACGTAGTAGTTCGCGTCCTGGGCGGCGGTCTCACGCTCCTGCGCGGCGCTGCGGTCCTTCAGCCGACTCTTGTAGCGGCTGAGGCGGCGCTCCAGGCGGTCGGCCGCCTCGTCGGCGCTCGCATAGGCGTCCTGCGCGCCGGATTTGGTGTGGATGGAGACGCCGGAATCGAGATGCACCACGCATTCGGTCTGGAAGCCGGACCCGTCCCGGCCGACCGTCACATGCCCCGTATAGCCACCGCTGAAGAAACGGCCGAGCGCCGAATCGACGCGCGTCGCGACGCGTTCGCGCAAGGCATCGCCAATGTCGAGATTCTTTCCCGAAACCCTGAGAGCCATCGGCTCCTCCTTCTTTCCACCGGGTCGGACGATCCGCCGGGTCGGACAGGCGGCAGGAAACGTCCGGAAGCATCGCCCCATTGGACAGCGAACGCACCCCGAAGCGAGGCTCCGCCTTAAGACCTATGGAGCGTGCCCGGTCAAGTCAACAGGCCCGGCGCGTTCCCGGAAAATACATTCCCGCGGCCGCCGTCCCGGAGACGAAAATCACTGCTCCCGGCACGCCCGTTACGCTCACGCAGCATCGCGTTAACGCGCGCGACCGCAGCGCATTCCGGGTAATTCCTCGGCCGTTTCCGAGCCCGACGGCATCGAACGAAGCGTCGCGCTTCTAGGCTTCCCGCACATGCGAAAGAAGCTCGCGCCGCCGCTGCACCGAGGACGGAATGCGCATCGATTCCCGGTATTTCGCAACCGTGCGGCGCGCGATGTCGACGCCGGCGGCGCGGAGCATCGCGACGATCGTGTCGTCCGAGAGCACGCCGCTCGCGGTCTCGGCATCGATCAGCGTCTTGATGCGGTGCCGCACCGCCTCGGCCGAATGCGCCTCCCCGCCGGCCGCGCTGGCGATTGCCGAAGTGAAGAAATATTTCAATTCGAACAGGCCGCGGGGCGTCGCGATATATTTGTTGGAGGTGACGCGCGAGACGGTCGATTCGTGCATGCCGATCGCATCCGCCACGGTCTTCAGGTTGAGCGGCCTCAAGTAGTTGATGCCGCCGACCAGGAACGCGTCCTGCTGGCGCACGATCTCGGTCGCGACCTTCAGGATCGTCCGGGCGCGCTGGTCGAGCGAGCGCGTCAGCCAGGTCGCGGTCTGCAGGCATTCGCTGAGAAAGGACTTCTCCTTCTCGTCGCGCACCACGCGCGAAACCTCGGCGTAATAGGTCTGGTTGACGAGCACGTTGGGCAGCGTGTCGCTGTTGAGCTCGACGATCCAGTTGCCGTCCGGGCCGGCGCGGACGATGACGTCGGGCGCCACCGTCTGGATGGTGGCGCTGTCGAAGGCGCGGCCGGGGCGCGGATTGAGCCGGCGGATCTCGGCGATCATGTCGGCGAGATCCTCCTCGTCGACGCCGCAGAGCCGCCGCAGCGCCGCGATGTCGCGCCGCGCCAGGAGATCGAGATTGTCGATCAGCGCCCGCATCGCCGGATCGAAGCGATTCTGCTCGACGAGCTGCGCCGCGAGACATTCGGCGAGGTTGCGGGCGCAGATGCCGGGCGGATCGAAGCCCTGCAGCACCTTCAGCACCGCCTCGACCGCTTCCTCGGTGGTGCCGAGCTTCTCGGCGACTTCGGCGAGCGGGCCGGTGATGTAGCCCGATTCATCGACGAGATCGATCAGATAGGCGCCGATCAGCCGCGCCGCCGGGTCGTGGACCGCGAGCGCGAGCTGCTCCGAGAGGTGGTCGGCGAGCGTCGGGCGGGCCGCGACATAGTCCTCGACATCCCCTCCTTCGCCGTCCCGGCCGCCGGAGCCGACATTCGACCAGTCTGTCGTGTCGCGCGGCTCGGGCGTGGCGGGCGCCGGCCGGTCGTCGGGAAAGACATTGTCGAGATCCGTGTCGAGCCGGCCCTCGATCTCGGTGCGCGCCTCGAGCTTCTGGTCGAGCCAGTCGCCGGCCTCCGCCTCGCCGGGCGCCGCCGGCTCGAACTCGCCCTCGCCGCCCTCGGCGCGCGCGGCGCCGCGATCCTCGGCCCAGTCGCCCGCCTCGGCGTCGTCGCCCGAGCTCGGCCGCTCGGCCTCGCCCTCGAACGCCTCCTGCGAGGCCGGCGCGTCGTTCGTCTCCACCTTTTCGAGCAGGGGATTGCGTTCCAGCTCCGCCTCGACATAGGCGACGAGGTCGGCCGTCGACAGTTGCAGGAGCTTGATCGCCTGCATGAGCTGCGGCGTCATGACCAGCGATTGGCTGGTCCTGAGTTCCAGTCTCGGCGACAGGGCCATCGTCGCGGCGGCGTCCTTCCTCGGGTGATGTCAGCGGGCCGTGCCCTCAACGTCCGAGCCGAATAGCGCAATCGGGCCGGAACACCAACCGAGCATAGCAGCAGCCGGTAAACGGCTCAAAAACGGAAATCGTCGCCGAGATAGACGCGCCGCACCTCCTCGTCCGCGACGATCGCGGCGGCCTCGCCCTCGCGCAGCACGCGGCCCGAATGGATGATGTAGCAGCGATCCACAAGCCCCAGCGTCTCGCGGACATTGTGATCGGTGATCAGCACGCCGATGCCGCGCTTGGCGAGGTGCCGGACGAGGCGGCGGATATCCCCGACCGCGATCGGGTCGATGCCCGCGAAGGGCTCGTCGAGCAGCATGAAGCTCGGCCGGCTGGCGAGCGCGCGGGCGATCTCGACGCGCCGCCGCTCCCCGCCCGACAGCGCGATCGCCGGGCTGTCGCGCAGGCCCGCCACGTCGAACTCGTCGAGCAGCGTATCGAGCTCGGCCTCGCGCTCGTCGCGGTCGGAAACGATCGTCTCCAGCACCGCGCGGATGTTCTGCGCCACCGTCAGGCCGCGGAAGATCGAGGCTTCCTGAGGCAGGTAGCCGATGCCGAGCCGGGCGCGCCGGTACATCGGCAGCTTCGTCACGTCGAAACCGTCGAGAATAATGGCGCCGCGATCGACCGGCACGAGGCCCGTGATCATGTAGAAGGCGGTGGTCTTGCCGGCCCCGTTCGGCCCGAGCAGGCCGACGATCTCGCCGCGCGCCACCGCCAGATCGATCCCCGCCACCACCTTGCGGCCGCGATAAGCCTTCTCGAGCCCTACGGCGACGAGCCGGTCCTGCGCGTCGGCAGGCGCCGTCGCCGCATCGGCCTCGGTGAGGGTCTCGCGCTTGTTCATGGCGGCTCGCCGGTCACGCGGAGCAGGCGCTCCGCCGGGCCGGGCTCAGTGGCTCTTGCCGGGCGCCGGCTTGTTGGCGCCGGGCTGCTGGATGATGAAGCCGTCGACGCCGCCGATGATCTGCGTGTTGTTGGTCTTCATGTTGATGACCAGCTTCTTGCCGCGCAGCACGTTCTGCCCCTGGTTGAGGACGACGTTGCCCTCGATCGTCGCGAGGTTGGTGGTGTTGTCGACGAACAGCTTCTCGCCTGTCGCGACCTGGTCGCGCTGGCTGACGACGATGCCGCCGGTCGCCTCCATGGTCTTGATGCTGCTGCGGTCGCCGGCCGCGAGGTCGGTGATCTTCGCATCGCCCTTCTTCTCGTAGACGATGACGAGGCGCGGCGCCTTCAGCGTGCCGTCCCCCTTCCGGACGACGACGTTGCCGGTGCAGATCGCGGTCTGCTCCTTGTCCCGCAATTCGCAGCTTTCGGCCTTGATCTGGATCGGTTCCTTGTTGTCGGTGTTGAAGGCCGAGAGCGGCCCCTTCTGCTGCTGCGCGAGGCCGGGCGCGCTCGCGCCGGCGAGAAGCGCGATGGCGGCGAGCATCGCGAGGAGGGGAGCGCGGGTTTTGACGGAAGCGTTCATGATCATCCCGCGAATGCGGCCTTCATTGTTGCGTCGGCGGTTGTTGCGGCGGCGGCTCGGCCGGGGCCGGACCGGCCGGCGGTTCCCTGCCGCCTGAGAAAACCATATCGACACCGCCCGAAAAGGTCACGACCTGGCCGTGATCGCGGATCGCCATGCCGTTCGCCTTGATGATGCCGGCCGACATGACCAGCTCGACCGGGCTATCGACGTCGATCGCGCCGGCCTTGATGTCGACCCGGACCTTGTCGCTCTTGAAAACCTGGCCGTTGGTGGTCCGCATCTCGACCGCGCCCGTGAGGTCGAGCGTCTGCGTCTTGGTGTCGAAGCGGCCGGTCTTGGCGCTGAGATCGGCGGTGTTGTTGTCGGCGAGGTCGAAGCGGGCGGTCAGCTCCTCCAGATCGACCAGATGGGTCGCCTTCAGGTCCTGCGTCGCGCGCACGGCGCGCACGCTATAGGCCCTCTTGCGCCCGTCGACGCCCGCGAGCTTGGGGTTCTCCATCGTCACCTTCTGCCCGTCGACATTGAGGCGGTCGATCGAGAAGGGCAGCTTCGGCAGCGCCAGCGGCGCCAGCCAGATTACCGCGAAGACGCCGACAATCGCCAGAATCGCGGCCGGAACGAGGATCTTCAGCAGCCGGACGAGCCTGGAATGCCGCTTGGCGGCGCGAAACGCCTCGGCCGAGCGATAGGCCGCCTTCGTCGCGTGGGCCGCTGCGGGGCTGTGGGTCGTCGCGTCCAAGGGATGCCGTTCCTGTCCGTCGAAGTCTCGCGGCCCGCCGCGCGGTCGAAACGCGCCGTGCCGGCCGATGTGGGAAGTCCGGCCGCTTTTGCAACACGGCCGAGCATGGCGAACGCAAAGCCGCTGCGCGTCCGCGTTCAGGCCGGAACCGGCCGAAGCACGCCGTGCGGCGGCTGAAATCCAGCCTTGCGCATCACCAGGATCGCCTCGGGCTTCAATCCTGCCGCCGGGAAACCGCGACGGCGATCAACGCCCAAAATCCTAGAGAAGCTCTAAATATCTCACGAATGTGCAAAAATGTCTTGCTCGGCCCAACCCGCGAGATCGAGCTCGGCGCGCGCCCCGAGGAAGCCGAAGCAGGCCTCGGCGAGCGCCGTGCGCCCCTCCCGCGCCAGCAGCGTGTCGAAACGCGACTTCAGCGCGTGCAGATGCAGCACGTCAGAGGCCGCATAGGCGAGCTGGGCGTCGGTCAGCGTCTCGGCGCCCCAGTCGGAGGATTGCTGCTGCTTGGAGAGGTCGACCCCGAGCAATTCCTTGCAGATATCCTTCAGCCCGTGCCGGTCCGTATAGGTCCGCGTCAGCCGCGACGCGATCTTGGTGCAATAGACCGGCGCCGTGACGACGCCGAAGGCTTGCTTGAGAACCGCCACGTCGAAGCGGGCGAAATGGAAGATCTTGGTGACCTTCGGGTCGGTCAGCAGAGCGATCAGCCGCTCGGGGCGCGGGCCGCCCCGGCGGATCTGCACGACGTCGGCCGTGCCGTCGCCGGCCGAGAGCTGCACGACGCAGAGCCGGTCGCGATGCGGGTTGAGGCCGAGCGTCTCGGTGTCGATCGCCACCGACGCCCCGAAACGGCCCGCATCGTCGATATCGTCCTGATGGAAACGGATGGTCATTCCGGCGCCCGGCATTGGAAAAGCTTCGGCGCTCTATTGTCCGCGCGCGGGTCATCGTCAAGAGCCGAGGCTTCGACGATGATCGCGTCGCGCCGCCCTTGTCCGAACGCCGCCCTGTCGGCGAAATGCGCAAAACCCTGGAAGGATTCGCCAGATGGCAACGTTCGCCCCCACCGGATGGCTGTTCTGGGCCATCGGATCGGCCCTCTTCGCGGCGCTGACCGC
>JBDHTH010000145.1:0-6741 GCA_039808545.1 Phreatobacteraceae bacterium
AACAGGCCCTCGGCCTGGAGCCGGCGGCGGCGCTCCTCGACCAGCGCCATCAGCGCGCCGATGCCGGCCGGCTCGATCCGGTCGACGACGATCTGGTAGCTCGACTTGCCCGCGAAGGTGGTGAGGCGGCCGGTGGCGATCACCTCCATGCCTTCCTCCGGCTTCACCGGCAGGCGGCCGAACACGCCCTTCCAGATCACCGCATCGAGGCGGGCATTCTCGTCCTTCAGGCAGAAATAGGCGTGGCCGGAGGAATGCGGGCCGCGATAGCCCGAGATCTCGCCGCGCACCCGCACATAGCCGAACGCATCCTCGACGAGCCCCTTGAGGGCGCGGGAGAGATCCGAGACGGAGAATTCGGGCGCGTTGGCGAGCGGCGCTTCGCGGGTGTCGGCCATGCCCCCGACATAGCCGAAACCGGCGCGGCGCAAAACCTCAAGAGACTGTTATGAGCTTCCAGACTTGCGGCACCCCCATGAATGCCGCTACCGAGGCGCCGGACATGCAAGGCGGAGCCTTTCGATGAACGTTCTCCTTCTCGGCAGCGGCGGCCGCGAGCATGCGCTCGCCTGGAAGCTGGCGCAGAGCCCGCTCGTCGAACGGCTGATCGTCGCGCCCGGCAATGCGGGGATCGGCACGGTAGCCGAGTTGAAGGCGCTCGACATCGCGGATCACGCGGCCGTGATCGCGCTCTGCAAGGCGGAAAAGATCGACTATGTCGTGGTCGGGCCGGAGGCGCCGCTCGTGGCGGGAATCGTCGACGATCTCGCGGCGGCCGGCATCGAGGCGTTCGGGCCGGACCGCGCGGCGGCGCAGCTCGAAGGCTCCAAGCGCTTCACCAAGGATCTCTGCAAGCGGCATTCCATCCCGACCGCCGCCTACGAGACGTTCACGGAGGCGGCCGCCGCCAAGGCCTATGTGCGCGAAAAAGGCGCGCCGATCGTGATCAAGGCGGACGGGCTGGCGGCCGGCAAGGGCGTGGTCGTCGCCGCCAGCCTCGCGGAGGCCGAGGCGGCGATCGACATGATGGCGGAAGGGGGCCTCGGCGCGGCCGGCGCGACCATCGTGGTGGAGGAGATGCTGGTCGGCGAGGAAGCCTCCTTCTTCGCGCTCTGCGACGGCGAGACGGCCCTCCCCCTCGCCTCGGCGCAGGATCACAAGCGCGCCTTCGACAATGACGAGGGGCCGAACACCGGCGGCATGGGCGCCTATTCGCCCGCCCCCGTGATGGACGCCGCCATGGAGGCGCGCGTCATGGAAGAGATCGTGCTGCCTACCCTGGCGGGGATGAAGGCCGAGGGCATGCCGTTCAAGGGCGTGCTGTTCGCCGGGCTGATGATCACGGCCGAGGGGCCGAAGCTGATCGAATACAACACCCGTTTCGGCGATCCGGAATGCGAGGTGCTGATGCCGCGTCTTCAGGGCGATCTCTTTCCGCTGCTGCGGGCCGCGACGCACGGCACGCTGGCGGGCCGCTCCGCGACCTGGCGCAAAGAGGCAGCGCTGACCGTAATCCTCGCGACCAAGGGCTATCCGGGCGCCTATGGCAAGGGTTCGGAGATCCGCGGCCTCGAGCGCGCCGCCGCGCTCGGCGCCGAGGTCTTCCACGCCGGCACGATCGCCCAGGACGGCCGCATCCTTGCCAATGGCGGCCGGGTTCTGGCAGTAACGGCGCTCGGAGCCACGGTGAGCGAGGCGCAAACGCTCGCCTACAGGGCCGTCGACGCGATCGACTGGCCGGATGGCTTCTGTCGCCGAGACATCGGCGCGCGGGCGGTGGCGCGGGAGCGCGGCTGACGCGCGCTTTCCCCGGGGCCTCGCCGAGGCCCGCATCCGCTTGGAGCCGGCCATGAAGATCAGCGCGCGCAACGTCCTCAAGGGCAAGGTCGTCGACGTGAAGAAGGGCGCGACGACCGCGCATGTCCGCATCGATATCGGCGGCACGGTCGTCACCGCCTCGATCACCAACGAGGCGGTGGACGAGCTCGGGCTGAAGGTCGGCATGAGCGCCGCGGCGGTCGTGAAGGCGTCCGACGTGATGGTCGCGGTCGACTGAGATGCGCCGCCTCGCGCTGCTTCTCGCGGCCGGCCTCGTGCTGGCCGCCGCGCCCGCCGTCGCGCAGGAGGACTGCGCCGGCTTCAACTGGCCGCTCGCGACAGAACTCTCCTGGCTGCGGGCGGCAGACCCGCAGGCCGTCGACAGCGGCGCCAGCCTCGCGGCAATCCCCGAGCGGGCGATCGCGCTGGCGCTGAAGCCGCAGGCCGAAACCCGCTTCCCGGCGCCGTCGAGCGCCCGGCCGCGGCCCGACGACGCCTCGCGCTTCGCCGGCTTCGTGACGTTCGGGCCCGTCGCGGCGCCCGGCACCTATCAGGTGACGCTGTCGGCCGATAGCTGGATCGACGTGGTGCAGGACGGCAAGACGCTGGAGAGCGTCGCGCATACCGGCAAGACGACCTGTCCGGGCCTGCGCAAGAGCGTGCGCTTCACCCTCGGCCCAGGCCCGTTCTCGATCCAGGTCAGCCGCGTCGCCGCGCCGGAGATCCGGGTGACGATCCGCCCGGCACAGTAACCGATCAGGGGTGACGCGCCGCCCCGATGCGTTGGATCGCCCGCTCCGAGAGAATCGGAACGGGCGATCCAAGCTCTTGTCCGGCCGCATTTTCTTCACGCGAACCGGCATCCACTTCGCTCGAAAATGCTCTATGTTCCGGCATCGGAACGCGCATCGAGGTGCCTGATGCCTGATCTCGCCGATCTCTTTCCGGGCTTTGCGTCGCATTGGATCGACACGCGCGGCACGCGGATCTTCGCGCGCCAGGGCGGCTCCGGCCCGCCGCTGCTGCTGCTGCACGGCTATCCCGAGACGCATGTGATGTGGCACCGCGTCGCGCCGGCGCTGGCCGAGCGCTTCACCGTGGTGGCGATGGACCTGCGCGGCTATGGCTGGTCCTCGGTCCCGGATCAGGCGCCGGAGGCCTATTCCAAGCGCGCCATGGCGCTCGACGCGATCGACGTCATGGAGAAGCTCGGCTTCGCGCAATTCGCGCTGGCGGGGCATGATCGCGGCGGCCGGGTCGGCTACCGGCTGGCGCTCGACCATCCGGGCCGGCTTTCGAAGCTGGCGGTGCTCGACATCATCCCGACCGGCGAGATGTGGGCCGGGATGGACGCGAAACGGGCGCTGAAGGTCTATCACTGGATGTTCCTCGCCCAGCCGGCGCCGCTGCCCGAGCGGATGATCGCGGCCGATCCGAAGCGCTACATCGACCACACGCTGGCGAGCTGGACGGCGGCGGGCGACCTGTCGGCCTTCGACGAGCGTGCCCTCCTCCACTACCGCACCGCCTTCTCGGACCCGACCCGGATCGCGGCCTGCTGCGCCGATTACCGGGCCGGCGCAGGCCCCGACCGCGCCCAGGACGACGCCGACCGCGCAGCCGGCAAGACGATCGGCTGCCCGGTGCTGGCGCTGTGGGGCGATGCCGGCATCCCGGCCGAGGGCACGGGCCCGCTCGACATCTGGCGCCGCTGGGCGCCCAAGGCCGAGGGCGTCGCCGTCAAGGCGGGGCATTTCCTGCCCGAGGAGAACCCCGCCGCCACCGCCGATGCCCTCATCGCCTTCTTCGGGAAGACCTGAGTTTTCGTTGGAAAACCGATTTGGAAAAGCCGATGCCCGACACCTTCACGGTCCGCGACGCGATGCGCGCCGACCTTCCCGCCATCGTCGCGATGCTGGCCGACGACCCGCTCGGCGCGACGCGCGAGCAGCCCGGCGAGCCGCTGCTGCCGGCCTATGAGGCGGGGTTCCGGGCGATCGCGGAGGATCCGCGCGTGCGCCTGCTGGTCGCCGAGCTCGGCGGCGAGGTGGTCGGCACCTTGCAGCTCACCTTCCTCGCCGGCATCAGCCGCAAGGGCTCGGAGCGGGCGCTGATCGAAGCGGTGCGGATCGCCGCGCCGCATCGCGGCAAGGGGCTCGGCAAGCGGCTGATGGAAGCCGCGCTCGCGCTCGCGGAGGCGCGCGGCGCCGCAATGGCGCAGCTCACCACCGACGCCTCGCGCAAGGACGCGCATCGCTTCTACGACGAATTCGGCTTCCACCCCACCCATATCGGCTACAAGATGAGCCTGCCGCGCAGGAAGGCCGCGGCCGCATGACGCTCGACCGGCAGGCGAGCTTCTCGGGCACCAAGGCGGTGCCGGCGGCGCTGAGCTTCGACGTCGCGCGGCTTGCTTCCGTGCTCGAGGCGAAGATTCCGGGCTTCGCCGGGCCGATCGCGGTCAGCCAGTTCAAGGGCGGACAGTCCAATCCGACCTACGCGATCGAGACGCCGGCGGCGCGCTACGTGCTGCGCCGCAAGCCGCCGGGACCGCTGCTGCCCTCGGCGCATGCGGTCGACCGCGAGTTCCGGGTGATCAGCGCGCTGTCGGCGGCCGGCTTCCCGGTGGCGCGGCCCCTGCTCTACGAGGCCGATGCGGACGTCATCGGCACGCCCTTCTACGTGATGAGCTTCGTGGGCGGCCGCGTGTTCTGGGACCCGGAGATGCCGGACGCGGCGCCGTCCGAGCGGATGGCGGTCTATGACGCGATGAACGCGACGATCGCGCGGCTGCACCGCTTCGACCCCGAGGCGCTGGGGCTGAAGGATTTCGGCAA
The DNA here is from genome assembly GCA_039808545.1 of Phreatobacteraceae bacterium. GTDB lineage: Bacteria > Pseudomonadota > Alphaproteobacteria > Rhizobiales > JBDHTH01 > JBDHTH01. Next base: position 4,656 of record JBDHTH010000145.1, read on the forward strand.
GGGCGAAAACTATGTCGGCCGGCAGGTGGAGCGCTGGTCGAAGCAGTATCGCGCCTCCGAGACCGAGCCGATCGCCGCAATGGACCGGCTGATCGCCTGGCTTCCCGATCACCTGCCGCCGCCGCAGCCGGCGCGGCTGGTGCATGGCGATTTCCGGCTCGACAACCTGATCGTCGCGGCCGACCGGCCGGATGTCGCGGCGGTGCTCGACTGGGAGCTCTCGACGCTCGGCGATCCGCTCGCGGATTTCACCTATCACCTGATGACCTGGGTGATGCCGCGCTCCGAAGACGGGGCCGGCACCGGGAGCCTCGCGGATATCGACCTCCCGCGCCTCGGCATTCCGGACATGCCGCATTACGCGGCGCTCTACGCGGCGCGCACCGGCTTCGATCCGATGCCGCATCTGCCGAACTACCTCGCCTACAACTTCTTCCGCCTTGCCGCGATCCTGCAGGGCATCGTCGGCCGCGTGCGCGACGGCACCGCGACCAATGCCGACGCGGCGCGCATGGCGAGCATGGTCGGCCCGCTCGCCGCGGCGGGCTGGCGCTTCGCGGAGGGGGCCGCGTGAGGAAACCGAAGGCGGCCGCCGCCCCGCCGGCTCCGGCCTCGCGCAAGCGCGTCGCGCTGGCGCTCGGGGGCGGGGGCGCGCGCGGCATCGCGCATATCGCGGTGCTGGAGGCGCTGGACGAGATGGGCATTCGCCCTGTCGCGATCGCCGGCACCTCGATCGGCGCGCTGATCGGCGCCGCCTATGCGTCGGGCCTTACCGGCAAGGCGATCCGCGCGCATGCGTTCGACCTCCTGCGCGATCGCGCCGAGATCTTCCGCATCGTCTTCGCGTCGCGCGTCGGGCGGCTGAAGGACCTGTTCACGGGCGGCGTGATGATGGTCGACCCCGGCCGGATCGTCGAGGCGGTGCTGCCCGAGACCGTGCCGGACAGGTTCGAGGACCTCGCCATCCCGCTGACCATCGTCGCGACGGATTTTTACGCACGCCGCGAAATGCGCTTCACGGCCGGGCCGCTCCTGCCGGCGGTCGCGGCCTCGATCGCGATTCCGGGGCTGTTCCGCCCCGTGACGATCGCGGAGCGCATCCTGGTCGACGGCGGCGCGGTCGATCCGGTGCCGGTCTCGGCGCTCGCGGGGCTTGCCGACATCGTCGTCGCGGTCGACGTGACGGGCGGCCCGCCCGCCGAGGGCACCGCGATGCCGACCGCCTTCGAGGCGATGTTCGCGACGCTGCAGGTGATGCAGGGCTCGATCGCGGCGGCGCGGATGGAGACCCGCAAGCCGGACGTGCTGATCGTGCCGCCGGTCGATCCGTGGCGGGTGCTCGACTTCTTCAAGGCCCGCGAGATCCTCAAGGCCTCGGAGCCCGTGAAGGCCGAGCTGCGGGAGAAGCTTGCGCCCCTCCTGGAGGCCTGAAACAAGAGCGGGAAGCGAAAAAGCCCGGCCGCGCCTGATTTTGGCCATCGGAGCGCGATTTCATCGGGCTGAGTTTCGGCGTCCCGCGAGGGCGCGTCCGCCCCTTCGTGGGGGCGCGTTCGGAGGATTTCATGGCGTTGACACGCAAGGCAGGCGGGCGCGTGCTGATCGCGGCGCTCGCGACGGCGGCCCTGGCCCTCGGCCCGGCCGCCGCGCAGGAGACGGGCACCACGCTGAAGCGCGTCGAGGACGCGCTGAAGCAGAACAAGCCGGGCGATGCCTATGACGCGGCCGAGGAGCTGTCGATGCAGCTCTGGCAGCGCATGCCGCTGAGCTTCCGCCGCGCCGCCTTCGTCGCCAGCGACCCGGCCGGCTACGGCCTGTTCAACCCGCGCGAGAACAACACCTTCGACGGCAAGACGCCGCTCATCGTCTATGTCGAGCCGGTCGGCTTCGGCTGGCTGAAGCGCGGCGACATCTGGAAGACCGAGATGGTCCTCGACTTCGCGGTGAAGAGCAAGGCGGGCGCCGAGCTCTACAAGAAGGAGGCGTTCCAGACGCTGTCGACCGAGAGCCGCAGCCGCGTGCGCGAGCACCATGTGGCGCTCACCTACACGATCCGCGGCCTCGATCCGGGCGACTACGTGCTCGTCAC